>CAVCTM010000050.1:0-15377 GCA_963605115.1 Pseudobutyrivibrio sp.
ACCCTCCAGTCAGCGCTGTGCGCTGACAGCCTCCCTTGCACAGGGAGGCCTTTAAAATCGCGGCGTTTCCGTGTTAGTTAAAACGCTGGTGCCGGGGTTCCAAGGGGGTCGTCAGACCCCCTTGGTCGTTTAGGAGGAGGATTGTTAAGGAGGGACCCGATCGAAAGGGTCCCTCCTTAACTGTGCCTTTGCCTTCTTTCCCCGACGCGCCGCAGGCGCTAGTCCTTTAGGGCGCAGGGGAAAAGAAGGTCGCGTCCCGCGGACGCGAAACATATTCAATCTTTGCGCCGAAGGCGCATTCATATTTTTCACGCGCCCAGCACGGAGAACCCCACGAAATTGATGATCATGTGTAGAAACACCGGGCACCAGAGGCTCTCGCTCCGCTCGTAGGTCCATGCGAGAGCGAACGAGACGGGGATATATTGCAGGGCGTAGACGAGCAGTCCGGGGTCGGAGAGGGCGTACTGCCAGACGTGGTAGAGACTGAACGCCGCGACGGAGAGGACGTATGCCCAGACGCGGCTGCGGCGGCGGACGGAGCCGAAGAGCACGCCGCGGAAAAGCGCCTCCTCGACGATGGGCGCGAGGAAAAACGCGACGGCGCGCATCTCGCCGGAATCGAGCGAGATCACCGCCTCGTTGTTCGGGTTGGAGACATCCGACCCCAGCAGGAGCAGCAGCAGCGGCGCGACGGCGAAGGAGAGCGCATAGTTCAGCATCCCGCCGCCGAGGATGCTGAGCACGCTGCGCCCGGCGTGGTCGGCGAGCGTGTCGTAATCCCGGCGGAGCACCGGGAAGAACACGAGCAGCACGAACACGGCGCCGATGGCGTAATAGATGAGGTTGACGCGCTCTAAGATCGCGTTCAGCCCGCCGTGCATCGCGCCGGGCCAGACGGCGGCGAGCATGCCGAGCAGAAACGGCAGCAGGAACACATGCACCGGCAGATAGATCCAGCCGAGCACGCGCCGCGTGCCGTCGATGCCGCTGTCAAAGTCCTTCGGGCTTTTCATCTCAGACGTCCACCATCTCTTTCAGCTCAAAAAGCGTGTTCATCGCCTGCATCGGCGTCATGGCGTTGATGTCCAGCCGGCGCAGCCGGTCGCGCACGGCGTCCGCGCCGAGGTCGGCGAGGGCGATCTGGTCCGCGTCCGGCTTCTCCGGCGCTTCCACCGCGAGGGCGGCGGCGCTCGACTCCAGCTCCTTCAGATAGCTCTTGGCGCGCGCGACGAGCTCGTCCGGGATGCCGGCGAGCTTCGCGACCTCGATGCCGTAGCTGTCGTCCGCCGCGCCGCGGACGATGCGGCGGAGGAAGATGAGCTTTCCGTTTCGCTTCTCCGCCGTGATGTTGTAGTTGACGACACCGGGCAGAACGCCCTCCAGCGCGGTCAGCTCGTGGTAGTGCGTGGCGAACATGGTGCGCGCGCCGAGGCGCTTTTTGTCTGCGCAGTATTCCAGAACGGCGCGGGCGATCGCCATGCCGTCATAGGTGCTGGTGCCGCGGCCGATCTCGTCTAAGATGAGCAGGCTGCGCTCCGTCGCGTATTTCAGGATGTTCGCCATCTCGCTCATCTCCACCATAAAGGTGGACTGGCCGGAGGCGAGGTCGTCGCTCGCGCCGATGCGGGTGAACACGCGGTCCACGATGCCGATCTCCGCGCGGCGCGCGGGGACGAACGAGCCGATCTGCGCCATCAGCGTGATGAGCGCCGTCTGGCGCATATAGGTGCTCTTGCCCGCCATGTTCGGTCCGGTGACGATGGCGAGGGAGTCCGTCGAGCCGTTTAAGAGCACGTCGTTCGGAACGAAGGGCGTGTCCGGCTGGGACGCCTCCACGACGGGGTGGCGTCCCTCGGAGATATGCAGCGAGCAGCCGATGTCGATCTCCGGCATGCAGTAATCGTTGCGCACGGCGGCGTCGGCAAGGGAGCATACGCAGTCGAGCTCCGCAACGCGGTCCGCCGCCGCCTGAATGCGGGCGCACTGCGCCGCAACGCGGTCGCGCACGGCGGAGAAGAGCTCATACTCCAGCGCGTCGAGCCGGTCTCCGGCGGAGAGCAGCGTCTCTTCGAGCTCCTTGAGCTCCGGGGTGAAGTAGCGCTCGTTGCTGACGAGCGTCTGCTTGCGGATGTATTCCGGCGGAACAGCCACCTCGCCGGCGGACTTGGGGATGTCGATATAATAGCCGAAGACCTTGTTGTAGCCGATCTTCAGCTTCTTGACGCCCGTGCGCTCGCGCTCGCGCGCTTCGAGCGCGAGGACCATTTTCGCGCCGTTTTTCTTGACGTCGCGCAGACGGTCCACCTCGGCGTTATAGCCGGGGCGCAGTATCCCGCCCTCGCGGACGGAGAAGGGCGGCTCGTCGGCGATCGCCTCATGGATGAGCGCGGCGACGTCCGCGAGCGGGTCCATCGCGGCGATGGCGCGGAGCATGTTGCACTCCATCTCGCCGAGCAGCGCGGTGAGCCCCGGCAGCGCGGCGCAGTAGTCGCCGATCGCCTTCAGGTCGCGCCCGCTCGCGGTCTTATAGACGCAGCGGCCGAGCACGCGGCGCATATCTCCGATGTCGTGCAGGCGCTCCATCAGCTCCCCGCGCACGACCGTGTCGCGCACGAGCTCCGCCACGGCGGAGAGCCGGCGGCGGATGGCGGCGGGGGAGAGCAGCGGGCGCTCCACCCATGTGCGCAGCAGCCGCCCGCCCATCGGGGTCTTCGTGCGGTCGAGCACCCAGAGCAGGCTGCCCTTTTTCTCCCCGGTGCGCAGGCTCTGGGTCAGCTCCAGCCCGCGCAGCGTCGTATAATCGAGCTCCATATAGCGGTCGCCGCCGAGCAGCTCGACCTTGTTGATGTGCGCAAGGTCCAGCTTCTGCGTCTCCGCGAGATAGCCGAGCAGCCCGCCCGCGGCGCAGACCGCGGCGTCCTCGCCCTCCAGTCCGGCGTCCTCCACGCGCTGCACGCCGAACTGACGGCAGACGCGCTCCGAGGCGGCGAGATATTCAAAATCGTCCCCGCCCTGCTCGACCAAAACGCCGAGCCGCCGGGAGAGAAAGCCCGTGAGCTCCTTGTTCGCCGCGGCGCGGGGGCTCAGCACCACCTCGCGCGGAGCGACGCGGCCGAGCTCGCTGAGTATATGGGTGACGGCGTCCTTCGTGAAGCCCGTGACGGCGAACTCGCCGGTGGACACGTCGGCATAGCAGACCGCGCCCGCGCCGGGGATGAGATAGACCGAGGCAATATAGTTGCTGCGCTTGTCCTCCAGCATGCTCTCGTCCGTGACGGTGCCGGGGGAGATGACGCGCACGACCTCGCGCGAGACGAGCCCCTTCGCGAGCGCCGGGTCCTCCGTCTGCTCGCAGATGGCGATCTTGTAGCCCTTTGCGATGAGTCTCCCGATATACGCCTCGGCGCTGTGGTAAGGCACGCCGCACATCGGGGTCTGCTCCTCCGGCGCCTTGCCGCGGTCCCGCGTCGTCAGCGCGAGGTCCAGCTCGCGCGAGGCGAGCTTCGCGTCGTCGTCGAACATCTCGTAAAAGTCGCCGAGCCGGAAGAAGAGAAGGCAGTCGTCGTAATGGGACTTGATCTCGTTATATTGCTGTTTCATGGGGGTGAGCTCCGCCATGGTGCGTTCTCCTTATTTCTTTGGGAATTTCAGATTTGTGATGAGGTTCACGACCGGGATGAGCAGCGCGATGCAGGCGACGTTGACGCCGACCTCCACCCAGAAGAGGTTTCCCTCCGCGCCGCCGTAGGTGTCGTTGATGTAATAGACCGTCCCCGCGGTGACGGCGGCGAAGATGAAGCAGCAGATGCCGCCGACGCGCTGAACATAGTCCCAGATCTCCTCGCTCTCCTTCGCGCGGCGCGTGGAGAGTCCGCTCTGGTCCTTGTATCTCGGCTTGCGGAACAGAAAGCCCGCGCCGAAATAGAGAAACAGCAGCGGCACAATATAGGCTGCGAACTGGCTCATGCGTTCTCCTCCTCCGCCTCGCCGACGAGCGCCCATGTGGTGCTGCCGGTGATCTTTGCCTGCACGAAGCGCCCGATGAGCGCCTCGCTGCCCTTTAAGTGGACGAGCCTGCCGGAGCGGGTGCGGCTCGTGAGCGGGTGCTCCGCGTCGCGGCCCTTACCGTCTACGAGCACCTCCAGCGTTTTGCCGACATAGGCGGCGTGCTTTTCCGCACTGATGGCGTTCGCCGCATCCAGCAGCCGGTCAAAGCTGCGCTGCTTTTCCTCCCGCGTCAGCACGTCGGGCATTTTTGCCGCGCGCGTTCCCTCGCGGGGGGAGAAGATAAAGGTGAACATCGCGTCGTAGCGCACCTGCTCGACAAGGCGCAGCGTGTCCTCAAATTCCTCGTTCGTCTCGCCGGGGAAGCCGACGATGATGTCCGTCGTCAGCACGAGATCCGGCATATAGCGCCGCGCGAGCGCGACCTTTTCGAGATACGCCGCCGCGGTGTAGCCGCGGTTCATCTCCCGCAGCACGCGGTCGTTGCCCGCCTGCACGGGCAGGTGGAGATGGTGGGCGCATTTTTCGCACTGCGCCATCGTGCGGAAGAGCTTTTCCGTCGCGTCCTTCGGGTGGCTCGTCATAAAGCGGAGAACAAAGTCGCCCGGAATGGCGTTCACCATCGCGAGCAGGTCGGAAAAATCGACGCCGCAGTCGAGGTCCCTGCCGTAGCTGTTGACATTCTGCCCCAGCAGGGTGATGTCCTTATAGCCCTGCGCGACGAGCGCGCGCGCCTCGGCGACGATCTCCTCCGGGCGGCGGGAGCGCTCGCGTCCGCGGACATAGGGCACGACGCAGTAGGAGCAGAAGTTGTTGCAGCCGTACATAACGGAGAGCCACGCCTTCACGCCGCCGTCGCGTCGCCGGGGTTCGCCCTCGGCGATGGTCCCGTCGCTCTCGCCGACGGCGAAAACGCGCTTTTTCCGCAGAACGGTCTGCTCCAGCAGCTCCGGGAAGCGCCAGAGCTCGTGGGGACCGAAGCAGAGGCTCACGATGGGGTAGCTCAGCTTGATCTTCTGCGCCATGTGGGGCTGCTGCACCATGCAGCCGCAGAGACAGATGATCTGCTCCGGGCGCGCTTTTTTCGTGTGGGTCAGCGCGCCGACATTGCCGAGCACGCGCATCTCCGCATGCTCGCGCACGGCGCAGGTGTTGATGACGATGACGTCCGCCGCCGCCTCGTCGTCCGTAAAGGTGAAGCCCATCTCGGCGAGGTAGCCGCGGATGCGCTCGCTGTCGCTCTCGTTCTGCTGGCAGCCGTAGGTGTCCACCATCGCGAGCGGGGTGCGCCCCGGCGCGGCGAAACGGGCGGCGAGCCGATGGGCGATCGCCTCCTGCGCCTCGATCTTCTCTCTGGATATCTCAACTCTTTCGTATGCCATAGGGTCCTTCTTCTCCCGGTTTTTGTCGATTCTGCTATTCTATCATTTTTTTGTGGCGTTTTCAATCAATTTATAGTATAATTATCTCTCACCCAAGTAACATCAGGAGATACACTATGTCCGTTATCAATATCCTCTCCCCCCACGTTGCGGACCTGATCGCCGCGGGCGAGGTGGTGGAGCGGCCCGCGAGCGTCGTGAAGGAGCTGATGGAAAACTCCATCGACGCCGGGGCGAAGAATATCACCGTCGAGATCCGCTCCGGCGGCATGGCGGAGATCCGCGTCGCGGACGACGGCTGCGGTATGAGTCCGGAGGACGCCGGGGTCGCCTTCCTGCGCCACGCAACGAGCAAGCTGCGCGACGAGCGCGGGCTCGAAGCCATCGCAACGCTCGGCTTCCGCGGCGAAGCGCTCGCGGCGATCTCCTCCGTGTCCCATATCGGGCTTTTGACGCGCGAGCGCGGCGCGGAGCATGGCACCGCCGTCCGGCTCACCGCCGGGGAGATCGACGAGATGGGTCCCGCCGGCTGCCGCGAGGGTACGGTCATGACCGTGCGCGACCTCTTTTATAACACCCCGGCGCGGCTGAAATTTATGAAAAGCGACCGCGCGGAGGGCAGCGCCTGCGCCAGTGCCGCGCTGCGCGTCGCGCTGGGTCATCCGGAGGTCTCCGTCCGCTTCGTGCGCGAGGGCGAGGAGGTCTTCTTCTCCCCCGGCGACGGGGAGAGCCGCTCCGCGGTCTACAGCCTGCTTGGGCGCGAGACCGCGCTTGGCCTGCTCGCCTGCTCCGGGGAAAACGAGGGCGTGCGCGTGGACGGCTTCGTCTCCGCGCCCCACGCCGGGCGCGGCAGCCGCGCGATGCAGTTTTTCTTCCTGAACGGCAGAGCCTTCCGCTCCGCGAGCCTGCAGGCGGCGCTGGAGCAGGCTTACCGCAACACGCTGCTGACCGGGCGCTTCCCCGCCTGCGTGCTCTATCTGACGCTGAGCCCCGGCAAGGTGGACGTCAACGTCCACCCGACGAAAAACGAGGTGCGCTTCACGGAGGAGAAAAAGGTCTTCGACGCGGTGTATTACACCGTGCTGAGCGCGCTGGAGGAAAAAACCACCCGCGCCACGGCGGAGATCCGTCTCTCTCCCGGCACGGAAAAGGCGGTGCAGCAGCCCGCCGCCGCGCCCGCGCCGAAGCCGGATTTTTTCAAACAGATGACCGCCGAGGAATACCGCAGAAGCGGCGTCGCCGGGCGCGCGGCGCCCGCCGCGGCGCAGCCCGCCCCTGTGCAGCAGCGCATCGAGCTGCCGCGCACGGCTTCGCCTGCGCCCGCGGTGCTGCCGCTGCATCAGGACCTGCCCGCTTATGAAACGAGCCCCCTCGTCCCCCGCCCGGAGATCCCCGTGGAGCGCGCGCCGGAGCCGGAGCCGCAGCCGGAGGCGGAGGCGAAGACCCCGGAGACGCCGGACTTCCGCGTGATCGGCGAGGCGCTGGATACTTACATTCTCGTGGAGACGGAGGGCAGCCTGCTGCTCATCGACAAGCACGCCTGCCACGAGCGCATCATTTTCGACCGCATCATGGCGGGGCGCGGCGCGGCGATGAGCCAGGCGCTGCTGACGCCCGTGACCTTCGCCCCCGGCGCGGAGACGGTGGAGCTTTTGGAGCAGAACGCCGCGCTGCTGGAGCGCGCGGGCTTTGCCTTCGAGCGCTTCGGCGCGGACGCGCTCGTCGTCCGCGCGGTCCCGGCGGACGGCGACGGCAGCGAGACCGCGATGCTGGAGGAGATCGCCGAGTCGCTCCGCGCCGGCCGCGCCGCCGACCCGCGGGACGCGATCTGCCACACCATCGCCTGCAAAGCCGCGATCAAGGCCGGCTCCCGCTCCGACGTCAGCGAGCTGACCGCCCTCGCCGCCCGCGTCGTCACCGGGGAGATCCGCTACTGTCCCCACGGGAGACCCGTTGCGGTGAAGCTCACGAAGGGTGAGCTGGATAAGTTTTTTAAGAGGATCGTTTGAGAGGTGCGCAATTTAAAGGCCTCCCTGTGCAAGGGAGGCTGTCAGCCGAAGGCTGACTGGAGGGTTGTAAGCTCCCCAAAATGTCAAGCTTGGGTATTCCGTAAGCTTACAACCCCCCTCGGTCGCGGCTTCGCCGCGCCAGCTCCCCTTGCACTTTGGGAGCCTTTAAAGGGTGCCGCTTCGCGGCATAGATTCAAGGAGACCCACCAATGGACAAACTGCTCATCATCACCGGTCCCACGGCGACGGGGAAGACGGCGCTGGCGGTGGCTTGCGCGAGGGCGCTCGGCGGGGAGGTCATTTCCGCCGACTCGATGCAGCTTTACCGCGGCATGGACATCGGCACCGCGAAGGTGACGCCCTCGGAGATGCAGGGCGTGCCCCACCATCTCATCGACGTCGCCGACCCCGCGGAGGACTGGTCCGTCTCCCGCTGGGTCGAGGCGGCGGAGGCGGCGGCGCGGGACATTCTCGCCCGCGGGCGCGTCCCCATCGTCGCCGGCGGGACGGGGCTTTATATCGACTCGCTGCTCGCCGGGCGCGATTTCGCCGCGGGCGGGGACGGCGCGCTGCGCGAACGGCTCTCCGCGGAATACGACCGCATCGGCGGCGAAGCCTTCCGCGAAAAGCTCCGCAGGGTCGACCCGGAGCGGGCGGAAAAGCTCGCCCCGGCGGACAAAAAGCGCCTCGTGCGCGCGCTGGAGGTCTATGAGCTCACGGGCGAGACCATCACCGCCCACGACGAGCGGACGCGCGCGCAGCCCCCGCGCTGGGACTCCCTGCGCGCGGCGCTGACTTACCGGGACCGCGCCGATCTCTATGCGCGCATCGACCGCCGCGTGGACGAGATGGTGCGCGACGGGCTCTTCGACGAGGCAGAGGGGCTGCTCGCGGAGGGGCTCAGCCCCGACTGCACGGCGATGCAGGCGATCGGCTACAAGGAGATCGCCGACTGCTGCCGCGGGCTCTATCCCCCCGGCGAGGCGATCGACCGCATCAAGCTCGCCTCACGGCGCTACGCCAAGCGCCAGCTCACATGGCTGCGCCGCGACGCGGGGCTGCACTGGATCGCGTGGGACGGCGCGCCGGACATCCCCGCCGCGCGCGACGAGCTCCTCGCGCTCTGGGACAAAAAATAACGCCCTGCCTTCCTTCTTCGACACTTTCCGCGCCGCGGCGCGTGTAGAATGGCATCGCATCCGGCAAAAAGCCGGTGCAGGAACCCAAAACTACACACATAAAAGGAGTCGAAGAAAACAAAATGCAGAAAACGCCGAATTATCAGGACCAGTTCCTCGCCGCCGCGCGGCGGGAAAAATGTGTCGTCACCGTGTTTTTGATGAACGGATTTCAGATGAAGGGCATCGTCCGCGGGTTCGACAGCTTCGTCGTCATGGTCGAGAGCGAGGGCAGACAGCAGATGATCTTCAAGCACGCCATCTCCACCATCGCCCCGCCGAAGCCGCTGGAGATCGCGGAAAACGCGGAAACATAATCATCAACGCGCCGAAGGCGCACAATTTAAAGGCCTCCCTGTGCAAGGGAGGCTGTCAGCCGAAGGCTGACTGGAGGGTTGTAAGCTTCCGGGAGTACCAAGCTTGGCGTTTGCGCAAGCTTACAACCCCTCAGTCGCGCTTCGCGCGCCAGCTCCCCTTACACAGGGGGAGCCTTTAAAGCGGAAAAGAAAGATACATAACTATGAAACGAACAGACAGACTCACAACGATCATCGCGGTGCTGCTTTTCCTTGCGACGGCGGCTTATGTGGCGGCTTATGCCCTGCGCTCGCTGGGGGACACCGTGGTGACGGCGCAGGCGGTCGGCGCGGACTTTGACGTCGGCGGCGTGGCGAGCGGCATCGTCATCCGGGACGAGACCGTGCTCACGAGCGCGGAGCGCTACATCGACGTTTCCGTGAGCGACGGCACGCGCGTCGCCGCCGGAGCGCGCGTCGCGACCGCGATGGCGAGCGAGGAGGGTCTCGCCCGCGCCGGGCGCATGCGCGAGCTGGAGCTGGAGATCAGCCGGCTCTCCGCCGCACTGAAGGAGATGGACTCCGCCGACGATCTCACGAGCCGGGACGCCGCGGTGAACGCCTCCGTCTCCGCGCTCGCGAGCGCCGTTGCGCGCCACGATCTCACCGGGCTCGACGGCGTGACGCTCAATCTCGAAACGCTGCTGTTCGGCGTGGACAGCACGGACGTCTCCGCCGAGGAGCTCGAAAAGCTCCAGCGGGAGCTCGCCTCCATGCAGACGAGCACCACCGGCGACGCCGCGGCGCTCACCGCGCCGATGAGCGGCACCTTCTCCGCCGCCGTGGACGGCTATGAGCACTTCTCCAGCGCCGATCTCCAGAACCTGACGCCCTCCGCGGTCGAGACGATGATCGACGACGGACGCGAGAGCGCCGAGGGCGCTTACGGCAAGCTCGTCGGCGATTACCACTGGTATTTCGCCGCCGTCATGAGCGCCGTGGACGCCGCGAACCTCGCCGAGGGGCGCACCGCGCGTCTCAATTTCGGCAGGTATTACAGCACGGATATCTACGCAAAGGTCCAGAGCATCTCCGCGCCGGAGGACGGGCAGGTCGCCGTCGTGTTCCGCTGCGACACCGCGATGGCGGACACGCTCTCCATGCGCGCCGTGTCCGCGAGCGTCGTGTTCGAGACTTACAGCGGCATCCGCGTGCCCGCCGAGGCGCTGCGCACCGACCCGGAGACGGAGGCGACCTATGTCTGGTGCGTGACGGCGATGCAGCTTGAGCGCAAGGAGGTCGAGATCATCTACTGCGACGACGATTTCGTCATCGTGCGCCGCGAAGCCGACGCCGACGCGCTGCGCGAGGGCAACACCGTGGTCGTCAGCGGCAAGGAGCTTTATGAAGGGAAGGTGCTGGAATGACGGCAGAGCAGATCCGGAAAAATGTGGAAACGGTGCGGGAAACCATCGCGGCGGCGCTTGACGGCGCCGACCGCGCCGTTTTGCTTGTTGCGGCGACGAAGATGAACGGCGCCGCCGCCGTGCGCGCCGCGATCGCCGCCGGGGTGGACGCCTGCGGCGAAAACCGCGTGCAGGAGCTGGAGGAAAAGGACGCGCAGGGCGCTTACGCCGGCTGCGCGAAGCACTTTATCGGGCATTTGCAGCGCAACAAGGTGAATAAGGTCGTCGGGCGCGTCGACCTCATCGAGTCCGTCGGCAGCGCGGAGCTTTTGGAGCTCATCGCCCGGCGCGCCGCGGCGCTCGGCATCCGGCAGGACGTGCTGCTGGAGGTGAACATCGGCGGCGAGGCGCAGAAGTCCGGCGTCGCCCCCGCGGAGGTCGCCGCGCTGCTGGAAAAAGCAGGGACGCTTCCCGGAATTTTCCTCCGCGGACTGATGTGCGTGCCCCCCGTGCAGGAAAAACCGGGGGATAACCGGCGGTATTTTGCCGCCATGCGGCAGCTTTTTGTTGACAACAGCGCGAAAAAATACGATAATGTCAGCATGGACTTTCTCTCCATGGGCATGTCGGACGATTATCCCGACGCGGTCGCGGAGGGCGCGAACATGGTGCGCGTCGGCTCGGCGATCTTCGGCCCGCGGAACTACGATATCACGGAGGCAGGCAAAACGAATGGGACTTCTTGACGAACTGAAAAAACTGACGCGTCCTTACGACGAGGACGATGACTTTATCGACGAGGCGGAGGTCGTGGACGAGCCGGCTCCGGCGAAGCCGAACCCCTTTTCCGGCTTCGGCGGCGAGAGCAGCGCGCCCCAGCCCGCGCCGAGCGCCCCGCGCAGCGTGCCGCGCCCGAAGGAGGGCAGGGTGGTGAATTTGAACTCCGCCTCCGGCGGCGGACAGACGCAGGTCGTGCTCATCAAGCCCGAACGCTTCGAGACCGCGGCGGAGATCGCCGACCACCTGCGCGACAAGCGCGCCGTGCTCGTCAATCTGGAGACCACCCCGAAGGATGTCACCCGGCGGCTCGTGGACTTTCTCTCCGGCGTGACTTACGCCATCCGCGGAAAGATCACGCGCGTTTCCGCCAACACCTTCATCATCACCCCGCCGAACGTCAGCGTCGTCGGCGAGCTGATGACCGAGCTGGAGAGCTCCGGCGTTTATTTCTGACAGACCGGAACACATTTCCTGACAGAGAAAAATATAAAATAGATAGAGGGGAAATAAGGATATGATCACACCGCAGGCGATCCGGGAGAAAACCTTTGAAAAGGCCGTGTTCGGCGGCTATGATATGGCGAGCGTGGACAGCTTTCTGGAGGAGCTCATCAACGACTTCACGACGCTCCAGAAGGAAAACGCCGTCCTGAAGGCGAAGATGAAGGTCCTCGTGGACAAGGTGGAGGAATACCGCGGCAACGAGGACGCCCTGCGCATGGCGATCCTCTCCGCCCAGAAGCTCGGCAACATGATCGAGGCGGAGGCGAAGCAGAAGGCGGAGAAGATGATCGCCGACGCGAGAGCTGAAGCCGACAAGCTGACGCGCGAGGCAAATCTGGAGGTCGAGGTCGAGCAGGCGCGCCTCACGGAGAGCCGCAACGCGAGCGCCAAGTTCATCGACAGCATGGACATGCTCTGCCGCCGCCAGCTCGATTTCCTGAAGAAGATCGGCGAGATGGACTTCGTTCAGCAGCTCCGCACCGAGCCCGCGGCTCCCGCGGCGCAGCCGGTGCAGACCGCACCTGTCCGGCAGCCCGCCGCCCAGCCGGAGATCCACGAGACGGTCAAGAGCATCGAGGAGACCGTGGCGAAGGTGATGGACGAGCCCAGCGTCACCGTGCGGCCCGACATCGCGCCCACCGTGGCGGACGACGAGCGCCCGACCCGCGCCTTCGGCATCGTTTCCGACCCCGCGGACGACATCGACAGGACCACCCAGTTCTCGCTGGACGACTTCCGCAAATAATTTCGGCTCAAAATTCAGGGGCGGGACTTTATCCCGCCCCCATCGACGTATATATGGAGACAGAAGAAAAATGGCAAAAGACTTTAACGAGACCCTGAATCTTCCCAAGACCGACTTTCCCATGCGCGCCGGGCTTCCCGCGCGGGAGCCGGAGATGCTCGCCCGCTGGGAGCGCGAGGACGTTTACGGCGAGCTGCTGAAGAAAAACGAGGGCAAGCCCCGCTTTTCCCTCCATGACGGTCCCCCGTTCTCCAACGGCGGGCTCCACATGGGACATGCGCTCAACAAGGCGCTGAAGGACTTCATCACCCGCTCCTATGCGATGCGCGGGCGCTACACGCCCTATATCCCCGGCTGGGACAACCACGGCATGCCCATCGAGAGCGCCATCATCAAGGAGCAGAAGCTCAACCGCAAGGCGATGAGCACGGCGGACTTCCGCTCCGCCTGCCACGACTATGCGGAGAAGTATATCGGGCTCCAGATGCAGGGCTTCAAGCGCATGGGCGTCCTCGGCGACTGGGCGCACCCCTACAAGACCATGAACCCCTCCTTCGAGGCGGAGGAGGTCAAGATCTTCGGCGAAATGTATAAGAAGGGCTATATCTATAAAGGACTGAAGCCCGTCTACTGGTGCCCGAAGGACGAGACCGCGCTCGCCGAGGCGGAGATCGAGTATCAGGACGACCCCTGCACGACCGTTTACGTCAAATTCAGAATGCACGACGACCTCGGCAAGCTGCCGGGGCTGGACCACGACAAGCTCTTCTTCGTCATCTGGACGACGACGATCTGGACCCTGCCCGGCAACCTCGCCATCGCGCTCAATCCTGAGGAGACTTACGTCATCGTGAAGCCGGACTACAGCGACGAGATGTATGTTATGGCGGAGGCGCTGACCGAAAAGGTTATGGGCATCGGCGGCTTCACGGGCTACAGGATCGTGGAGCGGCACCCCGGCGCGTTTTTCGAGAACATGCTCGCCGACCATCCCTTCCTGCCCAAGACGAGCCGCCTCGTCCTCGCGGACTATGTTACGATGGACTCCGGCACCGGCTGCGTCCACACCGCGCCCGGCTTCGGCGCGGACGACTATCAGACCTGCCGCCGCTACGGGATGGACCTCGTTGTCCCGGTCGACGACCGCGGCCGCCACACCGACTATGCCGGCAAGTATGCCGGGATGAAGACCGAGGAGAGCAACCCTGTCATCCTCGCCGATATGAAGGAGTCCGGCGCGCTCTTCGCGTCGGAGGACATCGTTCACTCTTACCCCCACTGCTGGAGATGCAAGGGACCCATCATCTTCCGCGCCACGCCGCAGTGGTTCTGCTCCGTCGATGCCTTCAAGGACGCCGCCTGCGCCGCCTGCGACGAGGTCGAGTGGTTCCCCGCGTGGGGCATCGACCGCATCAAGAGCATGGTGCGCGAGCGCAGCGACTGGTGCATCTCCCGCCAGCGCAAGTGGGGTCTGCCCATCCCCGTGTTCTACTGCCCGGACTGCGGCAAGCCCATCTGCACGGACGAGTCCATCGCCGCCGTCGCGGACCTCTTTGAAAAGGAAGGCAGCAACGCCTGGTTTGAAAAGACCGCGGAGGAGATCCTCCCCGCCGGCTTCAAGTGCCCCCACTGCGGCTGCGACCACGGCTTCACGCAGGAGACCGACACGCTCGACGGCTGGTTCGACTCCGGCTCGTCCCACTTCGCCTCCATGCAGCGCGATCAGGGCTTCTGGCCCGCGGACGTTTATCTGGAGGGTCTCGACCAGTACCGCGGCTGGTTCCAGTCCAGCCTGCTGACCGCCGTCGGCGCGCTGGGCAAGGGCGCGCCCTTCCGCCAGTGCATCACCCACGGCTGGACCGTGGACGGCGAGGGCAGAGCCATGCACAAGAGCCTCGGCAACGGCATGGACCCGAACGCAATCATCAACAAATACGGCGCGGACCTCCTGCGCCTCTGGGCGGCGAGCGCCGACTACCATGCGGACGTCCGCTGCTCCGACGCCATCTTCAAGCAGCTGAGCCAGAACTATCTGAAGTTCCGCAACACCGCGCGCTACTGCCTCGGCAACCTCGACGGCTTCAACGCCGACGCGCTCGTCGCGCCCGCCGAGATGACCGCGCTCGACCGCTGGGCGGTCACGCGCCTGAACGCCCTCATCGAGCGCTGCTTCGCCGCTTACGACGGCTATGACTTCTCCGCCATCACCCACGCGGTCAACGATTTCTGCGTCGTCGAGATGAGCAACTTCTACCTCGACATCATCAAGGACCGCCTCTACTGCGACGAGCGCGGCGGACTCGCCCGCCGTAGCGCCCAGACCGCGCTCTGGCTCATTCTGGACACCATGACGAAGATCATGGCGCCCATCCTCGCTTACACCTGCGACGAGATCTGGCAGGCGATGCCCCACCGCGCGGGCGACGACGGCAGAAACGTCGTCTTCAACGACTTAAACCAGCCCTTCGCCGATTACGCTCTCTCCGCCGGGGAGATGGCGCGCTGGGAAAAGCTCATCGCCCTCCGCGGCGACGTCAACGCCGTGCTGGAGGCAAAGCGCGCCGCCAAGGTCATCGGCAAGTCGCTCGAAGCGCAGGTGACGCTCGCCGCCGTGAACGACGAGGGCAAGGCTTACCTCGCCGCGCTGGAGGGTCTCGACCTGCCCCAGCTGCTGATCGTCTCCAAGGTGACGGTCGCGGCGAGCGCGCCGGAGGACGCCGCCGCAGGCGCCGCCGTTCCCTGCGTCGCCGTCGCCGCGAGCGAAGCGCCGGGCACGAAGTGCCCCCGCTGCTGGCAGCACTCCGAGCAGGCGGACGAGGACGGCCTCTGCCCCCGCTGCGCAAGAGTCGTGAGCTTTTTGAAAAAGTAAGCCGCCCCGTGAGCGCGTAAAAAAGCACGGAAACGCTCCGATTTTAAAGGCCTCCCTGTGCAAGGGAGGCTGTCGGCGCGCAGCGCCGACTGGAGGGTTGTAAGCTTCCGGGATATCCAGGGTCGGCGTTTTCGCAGGCTCGGCAACAACCCCTCAGTCGCGCTTCGCGCGCCAGCTCCCCTTGCACTTCGGGAGCCTTT
>CAVCTM010000051.1:0-15329 GCA_963605115.1 Pseudobutyrivibrio sp.
GGTAACAACCCCTCAGTCGCGCTTCGCGCGCCAGCTCCCCTTGCACTTCGGGAGCCTTTAAAATCGCAGGCTTCCTTATAAAAATAAAAATAAAAAAACACCCCGACACAAAGGATACATATATCAATGGCAGAACAGATCAAATTCTTAGAGGTGTTCCCCTGCTGCGCTTCGCTTTCGGAGTTGGGCGGGGGGCTGGACAGCGCGCAGCTGACGGGCGTGGAGATCGAGCGCGAGAGCGGCTCGATGCTGATAAACGCCCGCTTTTCGCGCATGCCCGCGCCGGCGGAGATCAATATGCTCCAGAGCCGTCTGCGCGAGGAATACTCCCTCGCGAGCGTGGAGATCCGCGCCGACTTTCCGCGCCCCGCCGCGCCGAAGCCCGCCTCCGGTGGCGCGAAGGGCGGCGGAGGCAAGCCCGCCGCGGGCGACGTTCTGATGGGCCGCGCCATCAAGGGCGAGCCCGTTTCGATGGACACGCTCTCGCTGGAGAGCGGCAACGTCGTCATCCGCGGCCGCGTGTTCGCGGCGGACAGCCGCGTGCTCGCGAAGCATCAGGCAGCCGTGCTCAGCTTCTGCATCACGGACGAGACCAACTCCATCAAGGTCAGCCGCTTCCTGCGCGACAACGACCCCGACCGCGCCGCCGTGGACAAGATCCATGACGGGATGTATCTGACCGTCGCCGGCTCCGTCGGCTATAACCGCTATGACGACGACCTCACGTTGGAGCCGCGCAATATCCAGATCGCCGCCGCGCCCCCGGTGCGGCAGGACACGGCGGAGGAAAAGCGCGTGGAGCTCCACCTCCACACCACCTTTTCCACGCTCGACGCGCTGACCCCCGTCGCCGAGGCGATCAAGCGCGCGGCAAAGTGGGGCCACAAGGCGATCGCCATCACGGACCACGGCTGCGCGCAGGCGTTCCCGGACGCATGGCACGCCGCGGAAAAGGCGGGCATCAAGGTCATCTACGGGCTTGAGGGCTACTACGTCAACGACGTGGACGACCGTCTCGCCGTCCATGGCAGCTGCGATCTCCCGCTGGACGCGGAGTTCATCGCCTTCGACATCGAATGCACCGGACTTTATTCCGACCGCGACCGCATCACGGAGATCGGCGCGGTGCTCTTCTCCGGCGGCGAGGTCAAGGACACCTTCAACACCTTCGTCGACCCGGAGATGCCCATCCCGCCGGAGATCGTGAAGCTCACCGGCATCCACGACAGCGACGTTGCCGGCGCGCCGAGCGACGGCGAGGCGCTCCGCGCCTTCCTCGATTTCTGCGGCGGCAGACCCATCATCGCCCACAACGCCGACTTCGACGTCGGCTTCCTCGCCGCGGCTGCGAAGCGCAACGGGATCGAATTTGACCCCGTTTATCTGGACACGCTCGTGCTGGCGCAGACGCTGCTGCCGCACCTGAAACGCCACAAGCTGGACACGGTCAGCAACTATCTCGCGCTGCCGGAATTCAACCACCACCGCGCGAGCGACGACGCGATGGTCGTGGCGCGGATGATGGAGCGCTTCATCGCCATGCTGCGCGAAAAGGGCGCGGAGCGCGTCAGCGACATCGAGCCCGTGCTGCTGGAGGTGCGCAAGGACGGCGTGCGCAGCCAGCGCGCCAACCACATCATCCTGCTCGTGAAAAACAAGGTGGGGCTCAAAAACCTCTATGAGCTCATCTCCGAGTCCTATCTCAAAAGCTTCCACCGCAACCCCATTTTGCTGAAAAGCCGCATTTTAGAGCGCCGCGAGGGGCTCATCATCGGCTCGGCATGCGAAGCCGGCGAGTTGTTCCGCGCCATGATGCGCCGCGTGAGCGACGCGGAGCTCTGCCGTCTCGGTTCGTTTTACGATTATCTGGAGATCCAGCCCATCTGCAATAATCGCTTCCTCGTCGACGAGGGCAGCGTCGCGGACGACGAGGGACTGCGGGACTTAAACCGCCGCATCGCCCGCATCGCCGCCGCGCTCGGCAAGCCCCTCGTCGCGACCGGCGACGTCCACTTCCTCGACCCCGGCGACGAAATTTACCGCCACATCCTGCTCGCCGGGCGCAAATTCGCCGACGCGGACAAGCCGCTGCCCATCTATTTCAAGACGACGGACGAGATGCGCTCGGAGTTTTCCTACCTCGGCGAGCAGCTCTGCTACGACGCCGTCATCGGCAACCCGAACGCCATCGCCGACCAGTGCGAGGAGATCGAGCTGCTGCCGAAGGGCATTTTGTTCGCGCCGAAGATCGAAAACTCCGCCGCGCAGCTCAAGCAGCTCTGCTACGACAAGATGCACGCGCTCTACGGCGAGCATCCGCCGGAGATCGTGCAGCAGCGCGTGGACACCGAGCTGAACACCATCCTCGACCACGAGTACGACGTCATTTATATGTCCGCCCAGAAGCTCGTGCAGAACTCGCTGGAGCACGGCTACCTCGTCGGCTCGCGCGGCAGCGTCGGCTCGTCCATCGCGGCGTATATGTCCGGCATCACGGAGGTCAACTCCCTCCCGCCGCATTACCGCTGCCCGAAGTGCCATTACTCCGACTTCACGAACCCCACCGGCGCCGGCTGCGGCGCGGACATGCCGGACGCGGCCTGCCCCGTCTGCGGCGAAAAGCTCGATAAGGACGGCTTCGACATTCCGTTCGAGACCTTCCTCGGCTACCCCGGCAATGAAAAGACCCCCGATATCGACCTCAACTTCTCCGGCGAATATCAGGCGCGGGCGCACAAATACACCGAAGAGCTCTTCGGCTCCGACCACGTGTTCCGCGCCGGCACGATCGGCACGCTCGCGGAGAAGACCGCCTTCGGCTATGTAAAGAAGTATCTTGAGGAGCGCCAGATCAAGGCGACGAAGGCGGAGGAAACGCGCCTGAGCCTCGGCTGCGTCGGCGTCAAGCGCACGACGGGCCAGCACCCCGGCGGACTCGTCATCATCCCGCAGGACAAGGACGTGACGGACTTCTGCCCCGTCCAGCACCCGGCGGACGACCCCGACAGCGGCATCATCACGACCCATTTCGAATATCACTGCATGGAGGATAACCTCTTAAAGCTCGACGAGCTGGGTCACGATGACCCCACCATGATCCGCATGATGGAGGACCTCACCGGCATCGACGCGAAAAAGATCCCGCTCGACGACCCGGCGACGATGGGCATTTTCAAGTCCCCCGCCCCGCTCGGTCTGCCGGACGACGACCCCATCATCGGCAAGACCGGCTCCATCGGCATTCCGGAGTTCGGCACCGGCTTCACGCGCCAGATGCTCATGGATACCCAGCCGGAGGGCTTCGACATTCTGGTGCGTCTCTCCGGCTTCTCCCACGGCACGGACGTGTGGCTCGGCAAC
Source organism: Pseudobutyrivibrio sp. (assembly GCA_963605115.1). GTDB lineage: Bacteria > Bacillota > Clostridia > Oscillospirales > Oscillospiraceae > SVKR01. Next base: position 3,361 of record CAVCTM010000051.1, read on the forward strand.
GCGCAGGAGCTCATCACGAGCGGCACCGCCTCCGTCAAGGAGACCGTCGGCTGCCGCGACGACATCATGCTCTATCTCATCAGCAAGGGCATGGAGCCAAAAATGGCGTTCAAGATCATGGAAGCCGTCCGAAAGGGCAAGGTCAAAAAGGGCGGATTTCAGGAGGGCTGGGTCGAGAAGATGAACGAGCTCGGCGTGCCGCAGTGGTATATCGACTCGCTCGCCAAGATCGCCTACCTCTTCCCGAAGGCGCACGCCGTGGCTTACGTCATGATGGCGTTCCGCATCGCCTATTTCAAGGTCCACTACCCGCAGGCGTTTTACGCGGCTTACTTTTACCGCCGCAGCCAGAAGGACTCCTTCGACGCCGCATGCATGACGCGCGGGATCGACGTGGTGCGCAAGCGCATCAAGGAGATCCAGTCCAACCCGGACGCCACCGCCAAGGAGGACGACCTGCTCACGACGCTTCAGGCGGTCTACGAGTTTTATCTCCGCGGCTTCTCCTTCGCGCCGATCGACTTCGAGAGCGCGGACGCGATCCGCTTCCTGCCCGTCGGCGATAAGCAGCTGCGCCCGCCCTTCGTCTCGATCTCCGGCCTCGGCGAGACCGCGGCGAACGACCTCGCCGCCGCGCGGACGAAGGGGCTCAGCTTCGTCTCCCTTGAGGACGTCCGCGCCGCCTGCCCCAAGGTCAGCCAGACCCACATCGAGGTCCTCCGCGACCTCGGCGCCTTCGGCTCCATGCCGGAGACGAGCCAGATGAGCCTATTTTGAAAAATCATCCGGGACCCGCTTCGCTGGGCTCCCGGATGAGGGGGGATTGCAGCCCGCCGCAGCGCACTCGCTTCGCTCGCACGTTTGCGGGCTGAGCGGAATTTTTCGGCAGGTACACGCCCTGCCGAAAAATGGATTGGATTCTATTCGCGGCGTGCGCGCCGCGAACTCTGCGAGGCTTTAAAATGATGCTGCCCGGCTGAAAGCCGGGCAGCTGTTTTTTATTTTTTGCGGATGGAGAAGAAGGCGTCGCGGCCGAGGTACTGGGGGACGTCGAAGAGCTCGTCCTCGATGCGGAGGAGCTGGTTATACTTCGCAACGCGGTCGGTGCGGCTGGGGGCGCCGGTCTTGATCTGTCCGGCGTTGACGGCGACGGAGACATCCGCGATCGTGGTGTCCTCGGTCTCGCCGGAGCGGTGGGACACGACGGCGGTCCAGCCGGCGCGGTGCGCCATCTGGATGGCGTCGAGCGTCTCGGTCAGGGTGCCGATCTGGTTGAGCTTGATGAGCACGGCGTTGGCGCAGCCGAGGGCGATGCCCTTCTTGATGCGCTCCGTATTCGTGACGAACAGATCGTCGCCGACAAGCTGAACGCGGTCGCCGATGCGCTTGTTGAGCATCACCCAGCCGTCCCAGTCGTTTTCGCCCATGCCGTCCTCGATGGAGATGATGGGGTAGCGGTTCACGAAGTCCTCCCACATATCCACCATCTGCTCGCTCGTCATCACGGTGCCGCGCTTCGGCAGGTGGTAGCACTTGTCGCTCTCGTCGTACCAGTCGGAAACGGCGGGGTCCATGGCGATCATGAAGTCCTCGCCGGGCTTGTAGCCCGCCGCCTCGATCGCGGCGACGAGCGCCCTGAGCGCGTCCTCGTCGCTGTCCAGATTCGGGGCATAGCCGCCCTCGTCGCCGACGCCGGAGGCGGGGACGAGCTTTTTCAGCGCGTGGAACACCTCGGAGCACCAGCGCAGCGCCTCCTTGAAGCTCTTCGCGCCGACGGGCATGATCATAAACTCCTGAATGTCCACGTTGCTGCCGGTGGCGTGTGCGCCGCCGTTGAGCACGTTCATCATCGGCACGGGCAGGGTCTTGGCGTTGCAGCCGCCGATGTAGTTATAAAGTCCGAGACCGGTCGCCTCCGCCGCTGCGCGGGCGCAGGCGAGGGAAACGCCCAGAATGGCGTTCGCGCCGAGGCGGGTCTTGTTCGGGGTGCCGTCGAGCTCGATGAGCAGGCGGTCGATGCCCGGCTGGTCCGCGGCGTTCATGCCGAGCAGCGCCTCGGCGATCTCGCCGTTGACGTTCGCGACCGCGGTCTCTACGCCCTTGCCGAGATAGCGTCCTTTGTCGCCGTCGCGCAGCTCGCACGCCTCATACATGCCGGTGGAAGCCCCGGAGGGCACGTCCGCGCGGCCGACGGTGCCGTCGTCCAGCGTCACCTCGACCTCCACGGTCGGGTTTCCGCGAGAGTCCAGAATCTCCCGCGCCATCACGTCAACGATCTCAAAGTATTGCTTCATGTGTGTGTCGTCTCCTTTACATTATTTATAGAGCTTCGCAGAATTGCGGCGTGTCCGCCGCAAAAAGTTTCGGTAGTTTTCGGCTCGCGCCTTCAAAGCGAGGCAATGAGGCTCTCCCCCGTCATCTCCGCCGGCTTTTCGTAGCCCATCAGCTCCAGCATGGTCGGCGCGATGTCCGCAAGGCGGCCGGGGCGGAGCGTGACGTTTGTGCCGACGGCGATGAAGGGCACGGGGTTTGTGGTGTGGGCGGTGTTGACCGTGCCGTCCGGACTGCGCATGCAGTCGGCGTTGCCGTGGTCGGCGGTGATGAGCGTCACGCCGCCCATCGCGCTCACGGCGTCGGCAATGCGCCCGACGCACTCGTCCACCGTCTCGACGGCTTTGACCGCCGCCTCCATCACGCCCGTGTGCCCCACCATGTCGCAGTTTGCGAGGTTGCAGACCACCATATCATACTCCCCGCTCAGGATGCGCTTCACGCACTCGTCCGTGACGGCGCGGGCGCTCATCTCCGGCACGAGATCGTAAGTCGCGAACTCGCGCGGCGAGGGGATCAGCACGCGGTCCTCGCCGGGGAAGACCTTTTCGACGCCGCCGTTGAAGAAAAAGGTCACATGGGCATACTTCTCCGTCTCCGCGATGCGGAGCTGGCGGAGCCCCAGCCCGCTCACAAAGCCGCCGAGCGTGTTCTCGATCGGCTCCGGCGGGAAGGCGATGGGCAGGGACAGCGCCTCGTCATACTGCGTCGTGCAGACATAAGCGAGGTCCAACGGCTGCGTGTCCATCTCCGCGTCCGCGGGCAGATGACCGGTGAGCGCCCAGGTGATCTCCCGCGCGCGGTCGGGGCGGAAGTTTGCGAAAATCACGCTGTCGCCCGGCGCGATGAGCCCGCTGCGGTCGCAGACGACGGGCTCGACGAACTCGTCCGTGACGCCCGCGGCGTAGCTTTGCTCCACCGCCGCCGCGCCGTCCGGGTTCTGTGTGCCCTCGCCGCGCACGAGCGCGTTATACGCGCGCTGCACGCGGTCCCAGCGCTTGTCGCGGTCCATGGCGTAAAACCTGCCCTGCACGGTGGCGAGGGCGCCGGTGCCGAGCTCGGCGCATTTTGCCTCCAGCGCGCGGACGAAGCCGAGCCCGCTCGTGGGCGCGACGTCGCGCCCGTCTAAAAATGCATGGACATAAACGCGGCGGAGCCCCTCGCGCTTTGCGAGCTCCAGCAGGGCGAAGATGTGGTCGATGTGGCTGTGGACGCCGCCGTTTGAGAGCAGACCGAGGATATGCAGCGCCGCGCCGCGCTCCCGCGCGCGCCGGACGGCGGCGAGGTAAGCTTCGTTTTGGAAAAAGCTGCCGTCCGCAACGGCGTTCGTGATGCGCGGCAGGTCCTGAAACACGACGCGGCCCGCGCCGATGTTCGTGTGTCCGACCTCGCTGTTGCCGATCTGTCCCGCCGGGAGTCCGACATCCAGCCCGGAGGCGGCGAGCTCGGTGTGGGGCGCCGCGCTCCAGAGCGCGTCCAGCCGCGGGGTGGATGCCTCGGAAACGGCGTTATACGGTCCCGGCGCGGCGAGACCGAAGCCGTCCATGATCAGAAGGACGGTGGGCGTTTTTTTCATGCTTCCCCGCCCTCGCCGCAGCTCGCGATGATGGCGGCGAAATCCGCGGGCTTCAAGCTCGCGCCGCCGATGAGCCCGCCGTCGATATCCGGCATGGCGAGCAGCTCCGCGGCGTTTTTGGCGTTCATGCTGCCGCCGTAGAGGATGGAGACGCCGCGGGCGACGCGCGCGTCATAGGTCTTGCGCAGCAGCGCGCGGATGTGCTCGCAGACCTCCTGCGCCTGCTCCGCCGTGGCGGTCTTGCCCGTGCCGATCGCCCAGATGGGCTCATAGGCGATGACGACGTGCTTCACGTCCAGCGGGTCGACGCCCGCGAGGGCGGTGCGCACCTGAAAGTCCAGCAGCTCCATCGTGACGCCGAGCTCGCGCTGCTCCAGCGTTTCGCCGACGCAGACGATGGGCACGAGATCGTTATCGAGCGCGGCGTGGACCTTGCGGTTGATGGCGACGTCCGTCTCGTTGTAGTACTGACGGCGCTCGCTGTGGCCCACGATGACGTAGCGCACGCCGGCGTCCGTCAGCATCGCGCAGCTGAGCTCGCCGGTATATGCCCCGGAGGGAGCGTAATGCACGGTCTCCGCGCCGACGTGGACGCGGGTGCCCTTCAGCGCGCGCTGCGCCGCCGGGATGCAGAGCGACGGGATGCAGAGCACGACGTCGCAGCCCCGCTGCTTCGGCAGCAGCGTCCGCAGCTCCGCCGCATAAGCCGCCGTCTCCGTCGGCGTCTTGTTCATTTTCCAGTTTCCGGCAATGATGGTCTTGCGGTATTTACGGTTCATGATCGTCTCTTCCTCTCTGATGCGAAGCGGATGGGGCTTCGCAGAAAAATCATTTAAGGCGAAGCGGTTTCACTTCGACATAAGGCATGCCACGCCCGGCAGCTCCTTGCCCTCCAGAAACTCCAGCGAGGCGCCGCCGCCGGTGGAGATGTGGGTCATCTTGTCGGCAAAGCCGAACTTTTCGACCGCCGCGGCGCTGTCGCCGCCGCCGACGATCGTGACCGCGCCGCTCTCGGCGATGGCACGGGCGATGGCACGGGTGCCGGAGGCGAAGCCGTGGAACTCAAAAACGCCCATGGGCCCGTTCCAGATGATGGTCCCCGCGCCGCGGATGGCGGGGTAGAAGAGCTGGACGGTCTGGGAGCCGATGTCGAGCCCCATGCAGTCGTCCGGGATGCGCTCGACGCTCACGGTCAGCACCGCGTTCGTGTCCTCGAATTTGTCGTTGATGGCGGCGTCCACGGGCAGGAGCAGCTCCACGCCCTTTTCCTTCGCCTTTTCGATCATTTCCTTCGCGTATTCCACGCGGTCCTCCTCCAGCAGACTCTTGCCCACGGAGTGACCCTGCGCCTTGATGAAGGTGTACGCCATGCCGCCGCCGATGATGATCGTGTCGGCGATGTTCAGGAGGTTATTGATGACGCCGATCTTGTCGCTGACCTTTGCGCCGCCGAGAATGGCGACGAGGGGGCGCTTCGGGTTTTCCAGCGCGCCGCCCATGATCTCCAGCTCCTTTTCGATGAGCAGACCGCTGACGGCGGGCAGATATGCCGCGACGCCGACGGTGGAGGCGTGGGCGCGGTGGACCGTGCCGAAGGCGTCCGAGACGAAAATGCCGTCCGCCCCTGCGAGGTCGGCGAGCGCCTTGGCGAACGCCGGGTCGTTTTTCTCCTCCCGCGGGTCAAAGCGCAGGTTTTCCAGCAGCATGATCTCGCCCCCGGCGAGAGAAGCCGCCTTCGCCTGCGCGTCCGGACCGATGGTGTCCGCGGCGAAGACGACGGGCTTTTCCAGCAGCTCGGAAAGGCGCGCCGCGACGGGCGCGAGCGTCAGCTCCGGCTTGACCTCGCCCTTCGGCTTGCCGAGATGGGAGCAGGCGATGACCGCCGCGCCCTGCTCCAGCAGATACTGAATGGTGGGCAGCGCGGCGCGGATGCGCTTGTCGTCCGTGATGGCGCGGGTCTCCTTGTCCTGCGGAACGTTGAAGTCGCAGCGCAGGAGGACCTTCTTCCCGCGGACGTCGATGTCTTTTACGGTTTTCTTGTTGTAGTTCATATTCTCTCCTCCTCCAGCATACTGCCGGTCGTTTTCAGATTGGGGAAGCCCTGCTGCCGCAGCGCCTCGTAGCATAAGATCGCCGCGCTGTTCGCGAGGTTCAGGCTGCGCACCGGTCCCGCCATCGGGATGCGGACACACCTCTCGCGGTAGCGCTCGCGCAGCGCTTCGGGAAGCCCCGCCGTCTCCTTGCCGAGCAGGAGCTTCACGTCGCCGCGCATGTCCGCCTCCGCATAGCAGCGCGGCGCCTTCGTCGTCGCGAGCCAGAGACCGTCGTCGCCGTTTTTATCGACGAACTCGTCCCAGCTGTCGTAGACGGAAAGGTCCAGATACTGCCAGTAGTCCAGCCCCGCGCGGCGGACGGCGCGGTCGCTGATGTCGAAGCCGAGCGGCCGGATGAGGTGCAGCCGCGCGCCCGTACACGCGCAGGTGCGCGCGATGTTGCCGGTGTTCATCGGGATCTCCGGCTCCAGCAGAATGATGTCGATCATAGTTTTGTCCTGATATTCCAAACGTCTCGTATGTCGTCCCAAACGTTCCATACGTTCTACATTATATACCCATGCCGGCGCGAAATCAAGGGGAATTATGGAAAAATCCAAACTTTTTGGGCACTTCATCCCCTGTCCGCCGCAAGGAGAAAAAAAGCCGCGGGAGCAGCGGCTCCCGCGGGCTTACCATCGGTTGACAAGAGCACACACGCCTGACAGCGCGTCTTTCCGGTGCTTTTCGCCCTTTTCGGCTTGACGGGCGAAAAGCCCGCCTGCGCCTCAAAAGCCGAAAATCACTCGGAAATCCAGCGCTGACAGGTGCGCAGCAGTTTTGGCGTTCCCGGCGGTGTTCAGGCAAGGAATCAGCCGCAGGGAATACTTTGTGTATTTCCAAGGCTGATGACGCAGCATGAGCGCCGCCGGGATCGCCAAAACCGCGTGTGCTCTTGTTAACCGATGGTATCTTTATGCCAGTATTCTCTTTGCACCGACGTAGCTCCGGGCGTAATACCCGTCGAGGTCGGAGACGATGACGCCGTAGGCGGCGCCGGCGGCGTGGATGAACTGGTTGTCGCCGATGTACATGCCGACATGCCCGATGCTCCAGGCGCTGCCGCCGAAGAAGAGCAGGTCGCCGGGCTGGAGATAGTCGCGCGCCACGGCGGTGCCGTTCGTGGAGTAAATGTTCTGCGCCACGCGCTCCATCGAGTAGCCGTAGAGCCCGTAGATATAGTTCACGAAGCCGGAGCAGTCGAAGCCCGTGGACGGGCTCATGCCGCCCCAGACGTAGCGATAGCCGAGATACTGCTTCGCCGTTTCGACGAGGGCGCTGCCCGCGGAGGGGAGCGTCGCAGCGTCGGAGGCGTAGGTCACGAGGTCGCTGCGGATATAGCCCGCGGTCCCGGCGGCGTCGAGCACCTTCAGCCAGCTCCCGCTGACGCCGGTGACGGTGAGTCCCGTGCCCGCGAGGGGCAGGCACTTCACGATGCCGCTGCCGGTGCCCGCCGCGGCGCGGAGGTTGACATCCGTGCCGTCCGTCGCGGCGGCGTAAGAGAATGTGCCGTCCAGCGTTTCGGAAAAGGCGGCGTAATCGGCGGAGACATAGCCCTCCACGCCGTTATAGACGACCTTGTACCAGCCGTCGAGCTTCTCCTCCACGAGCAGGAAGCCGCCGTTCGGGATCACGCCGAGACAGCCGCTCGCGGTCGTGGCGGAGGCGCGGAGGTTGAGCCCCGTGTCCGTGGTTTTGACGGTCGCGCCGCCGATGGTGGCAGCGCTCGCGCTTGCCGCGAGCAGAGTCATCGCGAGCAGCGCGCCCGCCGCGGTCTTCAAGAATTTGCTTTTCATACTGTGATTCCCCGATTTTTTGCCCCGCCGGGGCAGAGTCAGTGTTTACCGCTGCGCCAGCGCGCGGTCGAGCCAGACCGCGGCGACGTCCATCGCGGCGTAAAAGCCGTCCTTTTCCGTCTTCTTCACGACGCGGTCGCGGCTGCGGACGTCCGGATCCGTCAGCTGGAGCTGGACGGAGACCTTGGTGGCGACGTCGAGATCCTTCACCTTTTTCGTGTCGAGGATCTGGAGCATGATGATATATTTGTCCGCCATGCTGCCGTAATAGACGAGATTGTCCTTGCGGCGCAGGGGATGTCCCTTGTAGGTCAGCTCTGCTTTTGCCATTGCCGATGCCCTCCCTTCGGAATTTCTTGTTACGGTTATACACGCAAATTGTAACCGAATTGTAACACATTTTCGGCGTTATGTCAATCTTGCCGGCGCGATCGCGCCCAAATCGCCCCATCTTGCGCCGCGCATCGGGGCAGCGCGGAACATCTTGGGGCGCGGGCGGAAAATTTTACCGGTCTCCCCGCCGAAAAAATCTCCCGCGCGGAAAAATTTTTCGCGCGGGAGCGGAAAGCTTTTTCGGTTTCGCCGACTTACGCCAGCGCAGCCGTGATGATCGCCATGGAGTAGACCTCCTCGGCGTTGCAACCGCGGGAGAGGTCGTTAATCGGGGCGTTCAGACCCTGAAGGATGGGACCGTAGGCGTCGTAGCCGCCGAGACGCTGGGCGATCTTGTAGCCGATGTTGCCCGCCTCGATGAGCGGGAAGATGAAGGTGTTCGCCTGACCAGCGACAGGGGAGCCGGGGAACTTCAGCTGGCCGACCTCCGGGGCGACGGCGGCGTCGAACTGCATCTCGCCGTCGATGGCGAGGTCCGGCGCGAGTTCCTTCGCGACCTTGGTCGCCTCCGCGCTCAGCGCAACGGTGCCGCCCTTGCCGGAGCCGCGGGTGGAGAAGCTGAGGAACGCGACCTTCGGGTCGATGCCGAAGACCTTCGCGGTCTTGGCGGACTCGACGGCGACCTCCGCGAGCTTCTGCGCGGCGGTGAACCTGACGTTGCCGTCCTTGTCCACGTCGTCCTGATAGTCGATGTTGATGGCGCAGTCGCCCATGCAGATGGTGCGCAGACGCTCCTCGCCGAAGTCGCGGTTCATGATGAAGCAGGAGGACACGAGGTGGGCGCCCGGCTTGGTCTTGACGAGCTGGAGCGCGGGACGGACGGTGTCCGCGGTGGAGTAAGTCGCGCCGCCGAGCAGACAGTCCGCCTTGCCCATCTTGACGAGCATCGTGCCGAAGTAGTTGCCCTTCAGCAGGTTCGCGCGGCAGTCCTCCGGGGTCATCTTGCCGCGGCGCAGCTCGACCATCTTCTCGACCATCTCGTCCATGCCCTCATAGGTCTCCGGGTCGATGATCGTCGCACGGGAGAGGTCGTAGCCGTCCTTCTTTGCGGCGGCGAGCACGGCGTCCGGCTTGCCGACGAGCACGACGTCCATCAGGTCCTCCGCCAGCAGGCGGTTCGCGGCGTTCTGGATGCGGTAGTCCGTACCCTCGGTGAACACGATGGTGCGGCGGGTCTCATGCAGTCTTTCGATCAGCTTTTCAAACATTCTGGATGTTCCTCCTTATGTATGTAGGTGTTTCTTCTGCCTGAAAAATCTCTAACCTAAAATACTCTATCACGTTCGGGAAAAAAGTCAAGCGAAACGGACGCAATTCGATGGAAAAAAGTGTTTACAAACGCGCGGCACACTTGTATAATACTACCTGTTATCTAAATTCTGTTACCCCGTTCTAACATTTCTGACAAAGAGAGGAGCGCAGGAAAAATGGTACGCACCTTTTCCCAAACGATGTCGGAGCTCCGGCATGCGCGGGGGCTGAGCCAACGGACCGTCGCCTCGGCGCTGCATATCAGTCAGGCGCTGCTGAGCCACTATGAAAACGGCACGCGCGAGCCGGGGCTCAGCTTCGTCTGCCGCGCGAGCCGCTATTTCGGCGTTTCTGCCGACTATCTGCTCGGACTGTCGGACGCCGCCGGCCGCAGCGTTGACCGCGCGACGCTCGAAACGCTCGCCGCCGGGCTCGCCGAGCTGAGCGAGCGCGTCAAAACCGCACTGGAGGAGACCAAAGCATGATCGCACAGGACCATATCCGCAATTTTTCCATCATCGCCCACATCGACCACGGAAAAAGCACCCTTTCCGACCGCCTCATCGAGCTCTGCAAAGCCGTCCCCGCGCGGGAGATGGAGGACCAGATCCTCGACAATATGGAGCTTGAGCGCGAGCGCGGCATCACGATCAAGGCGCGCGCCGTCCGCCTCGACTATACCGCCGCGGACGGGGAGGTCTATGCCTTGAACCTCATCGACACGCCGGGGCATGTGGACTTCAACTACGAGGTCTCGCGCTCGCTCGCCGCCTGCGAGGGCGCGGTGCTCGTCGTGGACGCGGCGCAGGGCGTCGAGGCGCAGACGCTCGCGAATACGTATCTCGCGATGGAGCACGATCTGGAGATCCTGCCCGTCATCAACAAGATCGACCTGCCCGCGGCGGACCCCGCGCGCGTGAAGCAGGAGATCGAGGACATCATCGGTCTGCCGAGCGAGGACGCCCCGGAGATCAGCGCCAAGATGGGGCTCAACGTCGAGCAGGTGCTCGAAGATATCGTCGCGAACGTCCCCGCGCCGTCCGGCGATGCGGACGCGCCGCTCCGCGCGCTCATTTTCGACAGCCAGTACGACGCTTACCTCGGCGTCGTCGTCTATGTCCGCGTGATGGAGGGGACGATCTCCGTCGGGCAGGAGGTGCGCCTGATGGCGTCCGGCGGGACGTATAAGGTGCTTGAGTGCGGCTATCTCCGTCCGCGGGGCGTCGAGAACACGCGCTGCCTGCGCGCCGGCGAGGTCGGCTGCTTCACGGCGTCGATCAAGAACGTGAAGGACACCCGCGTGGGCGACACCGTTACGGACGCGGAAAACCCCGCGGCGGAGGCGCTGCCGGGCTATCGCCCCGTGCGCCCGATGGTCTACTGCGGCATTTACACGGAGGACGGCAGCCGCTTCGGTGATCTGCGCGACGCGCTGGAGAAGCTCCAGCTCAACGACGCCTCGCTCGTCTTCGAGCCGGAGACCAGCGTCGCCCTCGGCTTCGGCTTCCGCTGCGGCTTCCTCGGCATGCTGCACATGGAGATCATTCAGGAGCGCTTGGAGCGCGAATTCAATCTCGACCTCATCACGACGCTGCCGAGCGTTATCTATGAGATCACGAAAAACGACGGCTCCATCCTGCGCGTCGATAACCCCCATAATTACCCGGACCCGACCGTCATCGCCGCCGCGAGCGAGCCCTTCGTCAAGGCGAGCATCATCTCCCCGCCGGACTATATCGGCTCCATCATGCCCATCTGTCAGGACCGCCGCGGCGAGTTCAAGGACATGCAGTATCTGGACAAAAATCTCGTCGAGCTGCACTATAACCTGCCGCTCAATGAGATCGTCTACGACTTTTTCGACACGCTGAAGGCGCGCACCAAGGGCTACGCCTCGCTCGACTATGAGTTCCTTGAGTACCGCGAGAGCGAGCTCGTGAAGGTCGACCTGCTGCTCAATGGCGAGCAGGTGGACGCCCTGAGCTTCATCGCCCACAAGGACAAGGCGTATCAGCGCGCGCGCAAGATCTGCGAGAAGCTGAAGGACAACATCCCCCGCCAGCTCTTCGAGATCCCCATTCAGGCAGCCATCGGCGGCAAGATCATCGCCCGCGAGACGGTCAAGGCGCTCCGCAAGGACGTCCTCGCCAAGTGCTACGGCGGCGACATCACCCGAAAGAAGAAGCTGCTCGAAAAGCAGAAGGAAGGTAAAAAGCGCATGCGCAGCCTCGGCACCGTCCAGATGCCGACCGAGGCGTTTTTGGCGGTGCTCAAGATCGACGACGAGGACTGAGAAATCTCGTCCGAGACCCGCTTCGCTGGGCTCTCGGACGAAGGGGATTCACTCCGCTCAGCGCACGCCCCTTCGGGGCGCACGTTCGCTCCGCGCAGAGAATTTTTCGGCAGGTACACGCCCCGCCGAAAAATAATTGAACTCTATTCGCCGTTGCGACGGCGAACTCTGCGAGGCTTTTTTCACCCCCGGCGCTTTTCGAAAAACTCGCGCAGGAGCCGCTCGCTTTCCTCGCG
>CAVCTM010000052.1:0-15227 GCA_963605115.1 Pseudobutyrivibrio sp.
CCTCGTCGAGAATGATGAAGCTGTCGTCGAGCGTGCGGCCGCGCATATAGGCGAGCGGCGCGACCTCGATGTTGCCGCGTTCGAGATATTTGTTATAGGTCTCCGCGCCGAACATGTCGAACAGCGCGTCGTAGAGCGGGCGGAGATAGGGGTCCACCTTGCTCTGCATGTCGCCGGGCAGAAAGCCGAGGCGCTCGCCCGCCTCGACCGCGGGGCGGGTCAGGATGATGCGGTTGACCTCCTTGGCGCGGAACGCCGCGACCGCGGCGGCGACGGCGAGATAGGTCTTGCCCGTGCCCGCGGGACCGACGCCGAGGGTGATCGTGTTTTTGCGGATTGCCTTGCAGTATTCCTGCTGGCCGAGCGTCTTGGCTTTGACCGGTTTGCCCTTCGCCGTCACACAGACGACGTCCTCGGCGAGCGAGCCGATGACGCTCTCGCGCCCGTCGCGGACGAGGGAGAGCACGTAGCGCACCTTCTGATCGTCGATCGTCTCGCCCTTCGCGGCGAGCGCCAGCAGACCGTTCACCGCCTTTTCCGCGAGAATGACGTTCTCCGGCTCGCCGGAAATGCGCAGCTCGCTCTCCCGGTCCGTCACCGTGACGCCGAGCTCGCTCTCGATGAGCCGGACGTTCTGGTCGAACGAGCCGAAGACGCTGATGATATTTTCGATGCGGTCCACCGCAATGCTTCGTTCTGTCATTTTTCGGTCGTCTCCTGTAATTCCAGTATTTCCGCCGCCGTGAGCACACACGGCGCGGCGATGTCCTCCGCGCAGACCGCGCGCAGGCAGACGGTGAGCACACCGTCCCGCTCCGCGCAGGAAAAGCGCTCCTGCTTCACCTCGCCGTCCGCTCCGATGGCGCGCAGAAGCTCGGCGTGGAGCTGTTCCTCCGCCGCGCGCACCGCGGCGGCGCAGTCGCGCGGAGCCGCCGCCGTCTCATACTCCGTCAGCGTCTCGCGCACGAGCGCGACGGGAAGCGTAAACAGCCCCGGCACGGCGAGCGGGTACTCCTGCGTCATTTTATCACAGTTCCCACCGCAAAATCCACTCTTTCCGTAAAAATTCCAGCGGTTTTTTCCGATGACGAGCGCCCAGCGGGTGGTTTTTTTGCCCGTCGGGGTCTTTTGGGCGGCTTCGAGCGGCAGCGCGGCGCGCAGCTCGTAATAGGTCTCCGCGCGCACCGAGCCGAGCGCGTGGACGAGGCACGTGCCCGAAAAGGCGCTCTCCGCCGCGGCGGAGATGAGCGTCTCCCCCGCGCCGACGGCGTCGCCGGGCTTCACGCAGGCAGAGCCCGCAAGGGCGCGGACCTCCGTGACGAAGCCGGTCTTCTCCGCCCGGATGCTGACCGGGAGGCTCTTGTCATAAATTTCCGGCTTCGCCACCCGCTCGCGCACGAGCACCTCCGCGCGGCTGCCGGAAACGTTCACGGTCGCCCACGCGAGCTCCGGCAGACGCACGAGCAGCTCGCTGCGCAGGTTGTCGCTCGTGAAGGTGGGCCAGAAGCTGCCGCGGTCCACGCCGCACTCGGCGAGCGCGTTCAAGATGCGCGCGGAGGACACCGTTTCGTTGCCGGAGACGCGGATCTCCCAGAGGAAGAGCTTTGACCACACGAGCGCCGCCAGAACGAGCGCCAGCGCCGCGGCAAACGCCCAGCGCCGCCGGTGACGCCGCGCCGCAGCCGCCGCGCCGCCCGCGCGCAGAAGCTTCAGCTCGCACTGGCTGCGCTCCGCCGCGTGCTGCGCCGCCGGAAGAGAGCGCGCCGGGATACGCACGCGCAGCGTGAAGTCGTCCAGCGGCTCGGCGGACACGATCGCGATGCCGGCGGCGGCGCAGCGGTTCAAAAACGCCGCGGGCTGCGCGCCGCGGACGAGCACCTCCGCCCAGTCGGGCAGGGCGTTCAGAAAGGAATATACGCCCATTTTTTCACTCCAGATCCACGCCGAAGACCGTGCCGGACAGGAGCAGCATCTCCCCCGTCATGGCGCGCAGCAGCAGCCCGTCGCCGCGCACGCGCAGCCGCAGCGCCCCGCCCGCGATCTCCGCCTCCTCCGCCGTGCAGCGCAGGAGCCCGCGGTGGTTTTCCACGAGCACCTGTCCCCGCCCCGTCACCGTCACGCGGAGCGCGCCCCCGGCTTCCGCCGGGAGGTCCAGCCGGTCGGCAAATTTGTTCCACATTGCAGCCATAAATAGTCCTCCCGCCCCCTTGTCTCTCCGGAAAATTTATGCGCATCCGGGAAAAAACATCACAGGCGGCGCATAGGCTTTGGAAAAAGGACAAGACAAGGAGGCGGTGCCATTTTGCGCAAGGCGGCGTTCTGGACGGCGCTCGCGGTCACGGCGGCGGCGCTCGCGGGGCTCATTGCGATGCCGGCGGCGGCGCTCGCGGGGGCGAAGCGGGGGCTCGCCGTCTGTGTGGAGGTGATCGTGCCCTCGCTGCTGCCGTTTATGATTCTCTCCGGGCTCCTGACGGGGCTGGGGCTGCCGCAGCTGCTCGGCAGTGCGCTCGGCGGGGCGTTCGGGCGGTTTTTCGCCCTGCCCGGTGCGGCGGCGACGGCGCTCATTCTGGGGCTGACCGGCGGCTATCCCGTCGGCGCGGCGGCGCTCGCCGATCTGGTGCGCGGCGGGGAGCTGACGGCGGAGGAGGCCTCGCGCGCCCTCCCCTTCTGCAACAACACCGGTCCCGGCTTTCTCATCGGCGCGGTGGGCGGCGCGGCGTTTTCCTCCGCGCGCATCGGCGCGCTGCTCTACCTGAGCCACGCGCTCGCGGCGCTCGCCGTCGGGCTGCTCGGCGCGATCGGGAGACCGCGGCGGCGCGCGGCGCGGCAGGCTTGCGAGCTGAGCGTCCGCTCGCTTCCGGCTCTGCTGCCGGAGGCGGTGGGGCGCGCCGCGGCGTCGATGGTGAATATCTGCGCCTTTGCGGTGTTTTTCTCCGTGCTGTCGGCGCTGCTGGACGCGCTGGGGCTCTTCCCCGCGCTGCGCGGGGCGCTCGCGGTGCGGACGGGGCTGGAGCCCGGCGCGGCGGAGGCGCTGCTGCGCGGGCTGCTGGAGCTCGGCAGCGGGGCGGCGGCGCTGCGCTCTCTCGCGCCGGCGGCGGGAAATCTGGCGCTCGCGGGCTTTATTCTGGGCTTCGGCTCGCTCTCCGTCCACTGCCAGACGCTCGCCGCCGTCGCCGGGACGGAGATCAAAACCGCCCGGCATTTCGCCGGGCGGCTGCTGCACGGAGGATTCTCCGCGCTGTTTGTTTTTCTGCTCTTTACGCTCCTGCGAATTTAAACGCGATGCCGATCGCGGCGGAGGCGAGGATATAGACGATGGGGTGGAGCTTCTTTGTCGGCTTCACGACGTTGGTCAGGACCCAGATCGCGGTGAAGAGCGCGAGCCCCTTCCAGCTGACCGCCGCCCGGAAGCCGCCGCTGCGGAATGCATCCACGCTGAACACGCTGAGCAGCAGCACGGCGACGCCCGCGTCCGCGATGAGCGCGGTGGACGCCGGGCGGATGCCGTAAAACACGCGCTCGACCCAGCGGTTCCGGCGGAACGCGCGCAGGAACGCGGCGATGATGAGGATGACGATAATGCTCGGTGCGATGAGTCCGACGGTGGCAACGAGCCCGCCGGAGACGCCGGCGACCTTGTAGCCGACATAGGTCGCCATATTGACGCCGATGGGACCGGGCGTGGACTCGCTGACGGCGATCATGTCGGCGAGCATGCTCTGGGTGAACCAGCCGGTCTTTTCCGCCATGTCGGAGAGGAACGGCACCGTCGCCATCCCGCCGCCGACGGCGAAGAGCCCGGTCTTGAAAAACTCCCAGAAAAGGCGCAGATAGATCATTTCTTCCCCACCCCCAGACTGCCGAGCACCGCGCCGGCGACGCCGGACGCCGCGACGAAAATGACGGGCGAGATGTCAAAAAACAGGCTCAGTCCGAAGACGAGCACGCAGATCGCGAAGGTCGGCAGGTCCACGACCGTTTTTTTCCAGAGCTTCACGACCGCGTTCAGGATCAGCACGCAGACGCAGACGCGGATGCCCGCGAAGGCGTTTTTCACCGCGGGCAGGTCGGCAAAATTGTTCAGCAGCGCGGCGATAACGGTGATGATGACGAAGGACGGAAACACGACGCCGAGCGTCGCGACGATGCCGCCGGGAACGCCCGCGTGCTTCTGCCCCACGAAGGTGGCGGTGTTGACCGCGATGACGCCGGGCGTACACTGGCCGATGGCGAAATAGTCCGTCAGCTCCTCCTCCGTCGCCCAGCCGCGCTTTTCCACGATCTCGCGCTGGAGCATGGGCAGCATGGCGTAGCCGCCGCCGAAGGTCAGCACGCCGACGCGCGCAAAGGACAAAAACAGCTCGCCCAGCACGCGGAGCTTATCCCGCATGGTTTCTCTCTCCTCTCTTCACGAAAAGCTTCTTTGCGAAAAACTCACGAAAAACGCCGCCAATCCCCTTGGCGGCGTTTTTATTCCTATACCGTGCTCTTACAGCAGGACCAGAACGAAGGTCAGCAGCACGAAGACAAGCGCGACCCACTTCGTCCAGCGGGCAAATTTGGCGTCCCACGTCTTGCTCTGGGCCTTGTAGCCGTAGCCGTCGGAGCTGCCACCGAAGGTGCTGGACAGACCGGAGTTCTTGCCGGACTGGAGCATGATGATGACGATGAGGAACAGACCGCACAGCATCTGGATGATCATAAGAGTGAGTTTCAGCGCTTCCATCTTTTTTCATTCTTCCTTTCAAGTCGTAAAGCGGCGGCGGCATCCAACGCCGCGCCGATCCATAGTCACCTGGCTATGATAGCATATCCGTCCCCGGATTGCAAGCATTTTTTGCGCAAAAACGCGGCGGAGACGCTTTTTTCTCCGCCGCGTTCGGCTGCTTTGGTCAGTTTCCGTCGGACTCGCCGCCGTCTGCCGGGGTCTCCGGCGCGGTGGGCGCGGCGGGCTCGTCGTTCGTGAACATCGTGATCTTGCGCGCGGGGCGCTCGATCGTCTCGTCGATCTTGCGCGGCTCCGGCTTCGGCGGGGGCATCGTGCCGTGGTCGCAGAAATAGTTGAAGTCGTCGCCGTCCATGCTCTCGTGCTCAAGCAGGTATTCCGCAACGGCGGCGAGGGTGTCGCGGTGTTCTTCGAGCAGCGCCTCGCAGCGGCGGGCGGCTTCGTCGAAGATATGCTTGACCTCCTCGTCGATCAAGGCGGCGGTCTCCTCGCTGTAGCTCTTCATCTGACCGAAATCGCGCCCGATGAAGATGGAGCGGTCGGAGCTGTCATAGTTGATGGGACCGAGCTTTTCGCTCATGCCGTACTGCGTGACCATCGCGCGGGCGATGTTCGTCGCCTGCTGGATGTCGCCGGACGCGCCGGTCGAGATGTCGTCAAGAAACAGCTTTTCCGCGATGCGGCCGCCGAGCGCCATGACGATATTGTCGAACATCTCGCCGCGGGACTTGAAGTTCTCAAGGTCCTCCGCCGGGCGGAACAGCGTGAAGCCGCCGGCAGGTCCGCGGGGGATGATCGTGATATAGTGGACGGGGTCCGTGTGCTCCAGATACTTGCCCGCGATGGCGTGGCCCGACTCGTGGTAAGCGGTGAGCCGGCGGGCTTTTTCGGACATTTTCTTGCTCTTTTTCTCCGGACCCATGGAGACCTTCAGGATCGCCTCCTCGATGTCCGCCGCGGTGATGAAGCGCTTGCCGCGCCGCACGGTGAGCAGCGCCGCCTCGTTCATGAGGTTTTCAAGGTCCGCGCCGGAGAAGCCGGGCGTGCCCTTCGCGATGGAGTTGAGGTCCACGTCGTCGCCGAGGGGCTTGCCGCGGGCATGGATGCGCAATATCGCCTCGCGTCCGCGGATGTCGGGCAGACCGACATAGACCTGCCGGTCGAAGCGGCCGGGACGCAGCAGCGCCTGATCGAGAATGTCCGCGCGGTTCGTCGCCGCCATGACGATGACGCCGTCGTTATTCGTGAAGCCGTCCATCTCGACGAGGAGCTGGTTCAGGGTCTGCTCGCGCTCGTCGTTGCCGCCGCCGAGACCGCTGCCGCGCTGACGGCCCACCGCGTCGATCTCGTCGATGAAGACGATGGCGGGGGCGACCTTCTTCGCCTGCTCGAACAGGTCGCGGACTCTGCCGGCGCCGACGCCGACATAGAGCTCCACGAAGTCGGAGCCGGAGATGGAGAGAAACTGGACGTTCGCCTCGCCTGCGACGGCGCGGGCGAGCAGGGTCTTGCCGGTGCCCGGAGGTCCGACGAGCAGCACGCCCTTCGGGATGCGCGCGCCCATTTCGGTGTACTGCTTGGGATTTTTGAGGAAGTCGACGATCTCGGCGAGCTCCTCCTTTTCCTCGTCGCAGCCGGCGACGTCGGCAAAGGTGGTCTTTTTCTTGCTCTCGCTGCCGCTGCGGGTGCGCGCCTTGCTGAACTTCATAACGCCGCCCGCCGCGCCGCCCTGCATCTTGTTCATCGCGATGAACCACACGACGCAGAAAAGCCCGATGACGAGCAGATAAGGCAGGAAGGAGACCCACCACGGCGCCTGCCACTCCGGCGGGAAGTCATAGTCGCTGAGGATGCCGGCGTCCTTCTGCTCGCGCACGAGGTCGTAGAGGTCGTCGTAGAAGATGCTGATGGTGGAGAGCTCGCAGGTGATGACGGTATCGTCCTTCAGATGGAGCGTGAGCACGTTGCCCTCCGCCTCGAAGGAATCCACCTTTTCCTGAAGGAACAGATCGCGCACCTCGGAATATTCCGCGTCCGTGCTCTTCGTCCCGCCGGGGTTCATGGTCAGGATCGTGGCGAGCAGGATGATGATGAGCAGGGCGTAAAACCCGATGTCTCTCGCCCGGTTTCTGGGTGGTTTGTTGTTCAAAAAAACTTCACTTCCTATTCTTGGGAAACTTCGCTTGCAAAGAATTTATCAGGAACGCGGGCTTTCAGTCCGCGTAAACCTCCGGTTTCAGCACGCCGATATAGGGCAGGTTGCGGTAATACTCGGCGTAATCGAGCCCGTAGCCGACGACGAACTCGTCCGGCACGGCGAAGCCGAAATAGTCGGCGTAAATGTCCGCGCGGCGGCGCGCGGGCTTATCGAGGAGCGTGACGATTTTGATGGTCGCCGGGTTGCGGTTGCCGAGATAGTTTTTCAGATAGCTCAGCGTCACGCCGGAATCGAGGATATCCTCCACGATGATGAGGTCGCGGCCCTCGATGTCCTGATTGAGGTCCTTCGTGATGCGCACCGCGCCGGTCGTGCTCGTGCCGCTGCCGTAAGAGGATACAGCCATAAAATCCATCGTGCAGGGCAGATCCACATGGCGCACAAGGTCGCTCATGAACACGTAGCAGCCCTTGAGCACGCCGAGGAAAAACGGCTTTTTGCCGGCATAATCGCGCGTGATCTGAGCTCCGAGCTCCGCAACGCGGGCGCGGATGGTCTCCTCGTCGAGGAGCACCTTCAGAATGTCATCCTGCATATTCTCCGAGATCTTCATTTTGTCCTTCTCTTTCTTATTTTATCGTATTTCCACCTTGACGCAGCGGTCCCCCGGCTGCGCCGCGGCGCGCTCCGCCGTGCCGAAGCCGGCGGCGGCGAGGACGCCCTGCCCGTCGTAAACGACGGGAACAAGGCAGCGTTCGGCGGGCTCTATCCCCGCCTCGGCAAAGAGTTTTTTGAGCGATTTAGTGCAGCCGCGCCCGCAAAGGCGCACGCTGCCGCCCGGTTTTCTCGATGCAACGGACATTCTACCACATATCTTCTCACTTTTGAAGTAAAAAGTGTTGAATGAATTGTGAATTTCTCCGGGGCAGATGTCCTCCGTGCAGGAAAGGGTCTTTCCGATCTCCGGGAGCGCCAGCGCGTCCCCGACGGCGAAGCACCGCTCCGGCAGCGCCGCGGGACCTGTTTCCTCCCCCGCCGCGCCGAAATAAAGCGTCCCCCGCTCCTTGCGCACGCGCTGTCCCGGCAGGTCCAGCTCCCCGCAGACGGCGCGGTTAAAGCAGAGCATCCGCACGGCGTCCAGATTGCGGCGCGACGCGCCGGGACAGAGTGCGCGCAGCACGCGGAAGAGCACCGGCTCGCCGAGGGCGAGAAGCGGCTGGATGGGAAGCGTTTGGTTTACATAATGCTGTTCGACAAATTCCCGCGCGAGACCGTCCAGAAACGCCTCGTCCGCGCGCAGGCTCTCCGCCGCGGCGCAGATATGGGCGGGCGCGGCAGCATTTAATTCCCGCAGCAGCGGCAGCACCTGCCGCCGGACGCGGTTGCGGGCATAGTCAAGGCTCTCGTTGCTGCTGTCCTCCACGTGCTCAAGCCCCCGCGACGCGAGATAGTCCTCGATCTCCGCGCGGGTCGTTTGCAGCAGCGGGCGGACGATGCGCCCGCGCACGGGCGGGATGCCGGTGAGCCCCCGCGCGCCGCTGCCGCGGACGAGGTTGAGCAGCACGGTCTCCGCCTGATCGTCCGCGGTGTGGGCGGTCGCGATCCGATCGCAGCCGTGCGCATCCGCGGCGCGCTCTAAAAACTCGTAGCGCTTCTGCCGCGCCGCGTCCTCGACGCCGCGTCCCCGCGCCGCCGCGAAAGCAGCGACGTCGCCGCTTTCCGCGGCAAATTCAACGCCGAAGCGCGCCGCAAGAGCGCGGACGAACCGCTCGTCGCGGTCGGACTCCGCGCCGCGGAGCCGGTGGTTATAGTGGGCGCAGACGACGGTGAGCTCCGGCATTTCGCAGAGCAGGGCGAGCAGCGCCGTGCTGTCCGCGCCGCCGGAGCAGGCGCAGAGCACGCGCGCTCCGGGCGGAAGCATGGCGTAAGCCGCGGCATAGCGCCGCACGGACTCGGCGTTCATTCGTAGCGCTTGTCCGCGGAGACGTAAGTCGTGTAATCCGGGAGCCACATAAGGTCCACGGTGCCGATCTGTCCCTTGCGGTTTTTGAGCACGATCGCTTCCGCGGCGTTCGGGTTTTCGCAGTCTTTGTTATAGTAGCTGTCGCGGTAAAGACCGATAACGACGTCGGCGTCCTGCTCGATGGCGCCGGATTCGCGGAGGTCGGAGAGCATGGGGCGCTTATCCTGCCGCGCCTCGTTTGCGCGGGAGAGCTGGCTCATGCAGAGCACGGGCACGGCGAGCTCCTTCGCCATGATCTTGAGCATACGCGAGATGTCCGCCACGATCTGCTGGCGGCTCTCTCCCCCGCCGCCCCTTCCGCCGGCGGACTGCATCAGCTGGAGATAGTCGACCACGACGAGACCGAGGTCCGGCACGCGGCGGCACTGGGCGTTCATATCCGCGACGGAGAGGCTGGGGTTGTCGTCGATCATGATCTTCGTCGCGCTGATCGCGCCCGCGGCGGCGACGATGCGGCGCCACTCCTCCTGATTCAGATTGCCCTTGAGCAGCTTCTGGCTGTTCACGAGCGACTCGCCGGAGAGCATGCGGATGGCGAGCTGCTCGCGGCTCATCTCAAGGTTGAACACGGCGACCGCCTTGCCGCTCGTCTTCGCGGCGTGCATCGCGATGTTCATCGCGATGGAGGTCTTGCCCATACCGGGGCGGGAGGCGATAAGGATGAGCTCGCCCTCGTTCAAGCCGAGGATCTGGCGGTCGAGGTCGACAAGTCCGGTCGAAAGACCGGGCAGGCGCTCGCCGCCCTCCTGAGAAAGACGGCTTAAATCGTCATAGACGGTCTGGATGACCTCGCTCACGGGCTTCAAACCGCCGATGGTGCGGTCCTTGCGCAGCGCGTAAATGCTCCGCTCCGCGACCTCCAGCATCTCGTCCGCGCCGCCGAGCCCCTCGTTGACCATATTCGTGATATCCCCCGCGACCTTGCCGAGATCGCGCTGGAGCGCCTTGTCGCGGATGATGGTGACGTATTCGCGGACGTTCGCCGCCGTGGGCGTCACCTTCATCAGCTCCAGAATGTAATTCCGGCTCGTCTCCTCGTGGTAAACGCCGCGCTCCTTCATCTGTTCCAGCACCGTGACCGGGTCGATGGTCTGGGCGTAGTTGAACATGGTGAAGATCGTCTCAAAGATCTCGCGGTTGGCGCGGTTATAAAAATGCTCCGCGCGGGCGTCCTTCAGAACGTCCGGGATGCATGCCGGGTCGATCAGCATCGAGCCGATGACCGCCTGCTCCGCCTGTAAATTCTGCGGCACGCGGATGCCGAGAAGCTCGTCCATACGTAATCACCTTTCTGAGTTGAAAAACCGCCGCGCTCCGGCAGCTCGAAAGGCTCCCCTGTGTAAGGGGAGCTGGCGCGGCGCAGCCGCGACTGAGGGGTTGTAAGCCCGGATGACCGCCGGGCTCGATTGGTTCATTTGTGGGCGGTTTTACCAAAAACTTGGCAGTTACGGAAGCTTACAACCCTCCAGTCAGCCTTCGGCTGACAGCCTCCCTTGCACAGGGAGGCCTTTAAACTGCGCCTTCCGCCCGATCAATGCTTTTTTTACTTCTCCTCAATCACCATCACGTGGATGGTCCCGTTGATCTCATACCCGAACTTGCACTTCACCTCGTAGCTGCCGAAGGTCTTGATGGGGTCCGCCTGCACGATCTTCTGCTTTTCGATCTCGATGCCGAACTGCGCCTTCAGCGCCTCGCTGATCTCCTGACTCGTGACCGCGCCGAAGAGCTTGCCGCCCGCGCCGGCGCGCGCCGGGATCTTCACCACGACGCTCTCCAGCGCCCTGGCGTTTTCCATCGCCTTCTCCTTCTCCGCGGCAATCGCGGCTGCCTTGGCTTTTTCCTTCAGACGCAGGGCGTTCAGATTGTCCGGTGTCGCCTCGACAGCGAGCTTGCGCGGCAGCAGATAGTTGCGGCCGTAGCCCTCGGAGACTTCCTTGAGCTCGCCCTTTTTGCCCTGTCCCTTGACGTCCACATTGAAAATGACTTTCATTTTTTATTTCTCCTTTCGATTGTCCGATCAGTTGTCCAAATATTCATCGATTGAGACGCAGAGACGGTTTACTGCGTCCCGGAGGGGAATGTCCTTCATCTGCACGCCCGCCGCCGAAGCGTTTCCGCCGCCGCCGAGCTTTTCCAGCACGAGCTGGACATTCAGCTCGCCGATGCTGCGCGCGGAGATGACCACGCCGCCCTCCGCCGTGGCGAAGGCGACGAAAGACGCCTGAATGCCGGAAATGTTCAGCAGCTCGTCCGCCGCCTGCGCCGCGACGACGCGCTCGGTCTCCTTTTCGCTGACCGCGATGGCGATGGACGCGCGGTAAATCTTCGCGCTCTGCAAAATGGCGTAGCGCTCCACGGTGTGTACCATGTCGTTTTGCAGCAATCGCTTGACCTTGGTCGTATCCGCACCCATGCGGCGCAGGAACGCCGCGGCGTCGAAGGTCCGCTCGCCGGTGCGGATGGTGAAGCTCTTGGTGTCCAGCACGATGCCGGAGAGCACCGCCTCCGCCTCCGTGCGCGTGATGTCCGCCGGGTCGGTGAGCTCCTCCAAAAGCTCGCTCACGAGCTCGCAGACGGAGGAGGCGTAAGGCTCGTGGTAAGTCAGCGCCGCGTTCTGGATATAGCTCGCCGCGCGGCGGTGGTGGTCCACGACGACGACGCGGTTGCAGGCCTCCAGCAGATTCCGGCTCTCCACCTGCTCCGGGCGGTTCGTGTCCACGACGATGAGCAGCGTTCTGCCGTCGGCGCGCACGAGCGCCTCCTCCGGCGTGATGAAGGCATCCTTATATTCCGGCGAATCGCGGACGAGCTCGATGAGCTTTTTCGCGTCGCTCGTCTGCTGGTCCACGACGATCTTCGCGCCCTTGCCGAGTTTTCGTGCGATGCAGCACATGCCGACCGCACCGCCGATGCAGTCGAGATCGCTCTGGCGGTGACCCATCACGAGCACCTCGCTCGACGCGCGGATGAGCTCGCGGAGGACGTTGGCCTTCACGCGGCTTTTGACCTTGCTGCGCGACTCCACCTCCGTGCCGCGGCCGCCGAAGAACTCGAAGTTGAACTTGTTCTTGATGACCGCCTGATCACCGCCGCGGCTGAGCGCCATTTCGACGGAGAGGTTGGCGAAGGAGAAGTTTTCCTCAAAGCTGTCCCCGTCGCGCCCGACGCCGATGGAGAGCGTCGCGTGGATGCCGGCGGGGTTCACGACCTCGTGGATGCTCTCCAGAATGTCGAACTTCGCGTCCGTGATGGCTTTCAGGTAGCGGTTTTCAAAGATGAAGATGAAGCGGTCGCGGTCGTAGGTGCGGACTAAGCCGCCCTTGCCGTCGCACCACTGGCGGACGCGGTCGTTGAGCGCGCCGCGCAGGTCGCTTTTCTCGCGGTCCGTGGTGTTTTTCATCAGCTCGTCGTAGTTGTCGACGACGATGAGCATCGTGACGGGGCGGGAGTTTTCGTACTCGTTTTTGATGTTGTCGAACTCGGTCACGTCCACCCAGTAGGTGATGCCCATAAAATCGCGCCCGGCGCTCTGGACGTCCTCGCCGCGGGAGCGGATGATGTTGCCGTGGAGCTGATACTTGCGCGTTCCGATCTGGACAAGGCCGGGGTACTGGTTCTTGCCCTCCATGAGCCACTTGGCGCTGAAGGCGGGGACCATGTCGGTCAACCGCGCGTCGAAGCCGGGCTTGCTGTCCCCGAAGAGGCTGAAGAAGATCTGGTTGCCCCAGATGATCTGGTAGTCGCTCATCTTGAACACGACGATCGGCAGCGGGAAGTTGAGCAGCGTGTTATTCTTCGCGGACTCGGCGTTATAGGTGACGTTTTCGATATAGTCCACAAGCTGCTTGCGGCGGCGGCGCGCGTCGATCACGTAATAGATGATGAGCAGCACGATCACGCCCGCCTCGACGAACGCGAGCGTTTCGTTGAAGAAGAAGGTCACGACGGCAAAAACCGCCATGATGAGCAGAAACAGCCGCGTTCCGGGCGCTATGAGCTTTTGGAGCTTTTGGTTCATGTTTTCCACCGTCTCTCTGCCGGGCGCTATTGCCCGCATTGTAATTAAAGATTCTACCATAAATTCCCGCGGAATAAAATACCCAATTTCATTTTTTCCGAAAAAGCGGCGGATAGCATCGCCCGCGGCGGCGCATGCTATGGAAAATCTGTTTTTTCGGAGGGATAAGAAAGCTTTGCTTGCTGTGATTTTAGCCGGCGGGCTCGGAACGCGGCTCCGGTCCGTCACGGGCGACCTGCCGAAGCCGATGGCGCCCATTGCCGGAAAACCCGTGCTCGCCCATATTCTGGAGCTGCTTCGCCGCTGCGGTGTGCGCGAGGCGTGCGTCACGCTGCGCTACCGTCCGGAGTGCATCCGGGACTATTTTGGTACCGGCGAGCGCTTCGGCGTCCGCCTCACTTACCGCGAGGAGCATTTTCCGCTCGGCACCGCCGGGGCGGTGCGCGCCTGCCGCGATTTTTACGGCGAGCGTGAGGTCCTCGTCATCCCCGGCGACTGCGCCTGCGATGCCGACCTCGGCGCGCTGATGGAGGCGCACCGCCGCCACCGCCCCGCCGCAACGATCGCGGTCCACGCCTGCCCGGAGCCGATGCTCTACGGCACCGTGCTCGCCGACCGGAGCGGGCGGATCGTGAGCTTCATCGAAAAACCCGCGTGGCGGCGGGTGGTCAGCGACATGGTGAACACCGGGATCTATATCCTCTCCCCCGCGGCGATGGCGCATGTGCCGGAGGGACGGGAATTTGACTTTGCGCGCGACCTGTTTCCGACGCTGCTGCGCGCCGGGGAAACGCTCCGCGCGCTGCCGCTCGGCGGCTACTGGCGCGACATCGGCTCGCCGCGGAGCTATTATCAGTGCTGCCTCGACGCACTGGACGGCGTATGGCGTCTGCCCGGTGCGGCGGACAGCCCTCCCCCGCCCGCGCCGGAGCCCGCGGACGCGCCGCATTACGCCGTGCGCGAGCGCTGCGCCTGCTTATCCCGCGCGCGGATGATGCGGGCGCTCAGCGAAACGCTGATGGAGGCGGGCGCGGACTTTTCCGACGGGCTGACGCTCCGCAGCGGGCGCGGCAGCGTCCACATCGCGCCGGAGAGCGACCGGGAGGCGCTCGATATCGAGGCGGACACGCCGGAGCTCGCCGCCGAGTTTTCCGGTCTCGTCCGCGCGCTGGAAGATACGGAAGATAAAGCTTGAAAATAACGGTCTCCCGATATAAAATAAAGGACGCTTTATGCGACTTTATTTTACACCGGGAGACTGATTTTTATGGACCTTGAGCGCCTTCGCCGCTGCCGGCTGTTTCTGCTGGATATGGACGGCACGATGTATCTGACCGCGACGCCCTGCCGGGGTGCGGCGGGCTTTATGGACCTGCTCGCGCGGACCGGGCGGCGGGGCATTTATCTCACGAACAACTCCTCCCATAACCACCGCGACTGCGCGCGCGAGCTGCGCGTGATGGGGCTGCCCTGCGAAGAAGACGGCGTATTCACCGCGGGCATGGCGGCGGGGCTCTGGATGCAGCGGCACATGCCGGGAAAACGGGTCTATCTCGTCGGGACGCCCGCGCTGCGCGCCGAGCTCGCCGAATACGGCGTGGAGACGGCGGAGGATGCCCCCGACGCCGTGCTTGTCGGCTTCGACAGCACGCTCGAATACGGGAAGCTCGCCCGCGCGACGAATCTTCTGCGCGCCGGGCTGCCCTATATCGCGACGAATCCGGACCTCGTCTGCCCGATCGAGGGCGGCTTCATCCCCGACTGCGGCAGCATCTGCGCGCTTTTGAACGCCGCATCGGGCCGCGAGCCGGTCTATGTCGGCAAGCCCTGCCGCGAGCTCGTGGACCTTCTCGCCGCCCAGACCGGCGTGCCCCACGACGAGATCTGCTGCGTCGGCGACCGGCTCTACACCGACATCGCCGTCGGCGTGAACGCCGGGACCGTCACCGCCGCGGTCCTGACCGGTGAAGCAACGCCGGAGCTCATCGCCGCGTCGGACATCAAGCCGGACTATGTGTTTGAGGATATCGGCGCGCTCGCCGAGGCGCTGGAGGGGTAAAGGGTGTTTTTCGCGTCCTTGGGGGCGCGGGGTGAAAATAGGTTTCGCGCCGTGCGCGGCGCGAGGATTTGAATTTGTTTCGCGCCGCAGGCGCGACTTACTTTCCCCCTGCGGGGAAAGTAAGCAAAGGCGCGGTTAAGGGAAAACCCTTTCGAATGGGTTTTCCCTTAACAATCCCTTTCCTGAACGACCAAGAGGGTCTTGCGACCCCCTTGGATTCCCCCTAAAGTCGTGGCTGGT
>CAVCTM010000053.1:0-15193 GCA_963605115.1 Pseudobutyrivibrio sp.
GCGGAGTGAATCCCCCTCGAATGAGAGCCCAGCGAAGCGGGTCTCATTCGAAATTTCTTACCCGCCGAGGTAAGCCTTTCTCACGGCGTCGCTCGCCATGAGCTCCTTGCCGGTGCCGGAGATGGTGATGCGGCCGGTTTCGAGAACATAGGCGCGGTCGGCGACGGAGAGGGCTGCCTGCGCGTTCTGCTCGACGAGCAGGATGGTCGTGCCCGCGGCGTGGAGCTCGCGGATGATGTCGAAGATCTGCTCGACCAGAATGGGCGCGAGGCCCATGGAGGGCTCGTCGAGCATCAGCAGCTTCGGGCGGCTCATGAGCGCTCTGCCCATCGCGAGCATCTGCTGCTCGCCGCCGGAGAGCGTTCCGGCGACCTGCTTCCGGCGCTCTTTCAGGCGCGGGAAGCGCGCGTAGACGTCCGCAATGCCGGGACCCACGGTGGAGCCGGGCTGGGTGTAAGCGCCGAGCTCCAGATTTTCCTCGACGGTCATCTGGAGGAAAACATGTCTGCCCTCCGGGACCTGCGCGAGCCCGCGGGCGACGATCTTGTCCGGCGGGACGGCGTGGAGGTCCTGCCCCTCGAAGCTGACGCTGCCGCTGCGCGGATGGAGCAGACCGGAGACGGTGTTCAGCACGGTGGATTTGCCCGCGCCGTTTGCGCCGATGAGCGTCACGACCTCGCCGGCGTCGACGTGGAAGGACACGCCCTTCACGGCGTGGATGCTGCCGTAGAAAACATTCAGGTCTGTGACCTTCAGCATTTCGCTCATGCCTGCGCCTCCTTTTTCTTGCCGAGGTAAGCCTCGATGACCTGCGGGTCGTTCTGGATGTCCGCGGCGGAGCCCTTGCAGATGATGCGTCCGAAGTTCAGAACGGCGATGCCCTCGCAGATGTTCATGACGAGGTTCATATCGTGCTCGATGAGCAGCACTGCGATCTTGAAGGTGTCGCGGATGGAGCAGATGTTTTCCATCAGCTTCGCGGTCTCGCTGGGGTTCATGCCGGCGGCGGGCTCGTCGAGCAGCAGCAGGCAGGGGTTCGTCGCGAGCGCACGCAAGATCTCAAGGCGGCGCTGGGCGCCGTAGGGGAGGGAGCCGGCGCGGTCCGCGGCGTAATGCTCCATGTGGAAGATGCTGAGCAGCTCCATCGCGCGCTCATGCGCGATGCGCTCGCCGTGCCAGAAGCCCGGCAGACGGAAGATGCCCGTCGGCATGCCGTAGCGGATCTCGCCGCCCATCGCGACGGTGATGTTCTCCTCCACGGTGAGGTTGTCGAAAAGGCGGATGTTCTGGAAGGTGCGGGCGATGCCCGCGCGGTTGACCTGCGTGGTCGTGAGACCGTGGATGTCCTTGCCGTCGAGCAGTATCGTGCCGTGGGTCGGCTGATAGACCTTGGTGAGCAGGTTGAAGATCGTGGTCTTGCCCGCACCGTTGGGTCCGATGAGCCCGGCGATCTCCGTGCGGCCGATGGTGATGTTGAAGTCCTCGACCGCCTTCAGACCGCCGAAGGTGATGCCGAGATTGATGCACTCCAGCACCGGGGAGATGTCCGCGTCGCGCTCCGGGAGCAGCGCAATGTCGCGCGGGACGGGAACGAGCTTGGTTTTCTGTGCCATTTTTCAGGTCTCCTCCTTCCTCTTGCCGCCGAAGGCGCGGCGGAGCAGCGCCGCCGGGTGGATGCGGGCGAAAAATTCGCGCACGCTCGGACTGTTCGTGGCGAGCATGACGAGCACGAGCACGATGGCGTAGAGCAGCATGCGGTAATCGGCGAACTCACGCATCGCCTCCGGCAGCGCGGTCAGGACGATGGCGGCGATGATGGAGCCGGGAACGCTGCCCATGCCGCCGAGGACCACGATGACGAGAATCTCGATGGACATGTTGTAATCGAAGCTCGCCGCCTTGACGTTGGCGAAGAAGTGGCCGTAAAGCGTGCCCGCTGCGCCGGCGAAGAAGGCAGCCAACATAAACACCGTCAGCTTATAGCGCGTGACGTTGATGCCGACGCTCTCGGCGGCGATGCGGTTGTCGCGGATCGCCATGATCGCGCGGCCGTGGCGCGATTTTTTGAGGTTCATCATCACGACCGCCGTCAGCAGCACGAGGATGGCGGCGTAGGGCAGCAGCGTTTTGGCGTTGGAGTAGATCGCGCCGGTGTTCAGTCCGAGCGCGCCGCCGGTGAAGTTGAGGTTCGTGATGACGTTCTTGATGATCTCGCCGCAGGCGAGGGTCACGATGGCGAGGTAGTCGCCCTTCAGACGCAGCGCCGGCAGACCGACGATGAAGCCGAACACCGCGGCGACGAGACCGCCCGCGATCATCGAGAGCGGCAGGCGCACCGGCATCGGCAGCACGTTCACGAGCGCAATGGACACGAGGCAGCCGGAGAAGAGTCCGACGGACATAAAGCCCGCGTGACCCAGCGAGAGCTCGCCCAGAAGTCCGACGACGAGGTTCA
Source organism: Pseudobutyrivibrio sp. (assembly GCA_963605115.1). Classification (GTDB taxonomy): domain Bacteria; phylum Bacillota; class Clostridia; order Oscillospirales; family Oscillospiraceae; genus SVKR01. The sequence continues at coordinate 2,456 of CAVCTM010000053.1, forward strand.
GCGACACCGCCAGCACGATATAGACCGAGATGGGGATCAGCATATTGGAGATCTGGCGCGAAACGCCGCCCGTGTAGAGCAGCCAGCCGACGACGACGTAAGCCGCGGCGACGAGCGCGAAGGTCAGGATATTTCCGTTGACTTTTTTCTTTTTCATTCCCAGCGCCTCCTCTCAGACCTTTTCGCTGATCTTCTTGCCCAGCAGACCGGTGGGCTTGAGGACCAGCACGAGGACCAGAACACCGAAGACGATGGCGTCCGCCCAGAGCGTGGAGATATAGGTCTTGCTCATCTGCTCGATGAGACCGAGCAATATGCCGCCGAGCATCGCGCCGGGGATGGAGCCGATGCCGCCGAACACCGCGGCGGTGAACGCCTTGATGCCGGGCATCGCGCCGGTCGTCGGCTTGATGTAGACATACGTCATGCCGTAAAAGATGCTCGCGAAGGCGGCGAGAGCGGAGCCGATGGCGAAGGTCAGCGTGATCGTGCGGTTGACGCTGATGCCCATCAGCGATGCCGCAGCCTTGTCCTCGCTGACGGCGCGCATGGCCTTGCCGAGCTTGGATTTGTTGATGAAGAGCGTCAGCACGACCATAATGACCGCGGTGATCGCGAGCGTCAGGATCGTGATGCCGTCGATCGTGACGCCGCCGAGGTGGAAGCTCGGAAGGGTGACGACGGTGGGGTAAGCCTTCTGCTGGGAGCCGAAGATGAGCAGGGCGATGTTCTGGAGGAAATAGCTGACGCCGATGGCGGTGATGAGGACGCTGAGCGGCGGCGCGGCACGCAGCGGCTTATACGCCAGAAATTCGATGAGCATGCCGAGCACGGCGCAGATGACGATGCTGAGCACTACGGCAATCACGGGCGGGAGACCGAGCTGCGCCACCGCCACGATGCCGGCGTAAGCGCCGATCATGATGACGTCGCCGTGGGCGAAGTTCAGCATTTTTGCGATGCCGTAGACCATCGTGTAGCCCAGCGCGATGAGCGCGTAGATGCTGCCGAGGCTCAGCCCGCTGATCAGGGTCTGGATCAGTTTTATCATGGTGTCTGACTCCTTACACTTTTCTCTTCGGGGGAAACGCGGAAAAACAAGGGTAAACGCTGAATCGGTCGCCCCTTGCCGATCGATTCAGCATTTACCCCAAGCCCCGCCGGAGCTTTTTTCGCTCCGGCGGGGTTCGGGCTTGGGATAAGAAAGAGAGAGAATCGCAAAGATTAAGGGGAGATCACTTGTCGAAGAGGGTGCCCACGCCGCCCTTGTAGAGGATGGCGCTCGCCGCCTTGCTGGTGTTGCCGTCCGCGCCCCAGGTCATGGTGCCGGTGACGCCGGCGTACTCCAGCTCGGTCATGGCCTTGGCGAGCTCGACACCGGAGGTGGTGCCAGCCTTCTCGACAGCCGCCTTGATGATGTAGACTGCGTCGTAACCGTCAGCGGCGAACTGGTCCGGGGTGGCGCCGCCGTTGGCGTCCTTATAGGCGCTGACAAACGCCTGAACATGCTCGTCGGTGGAGTCGGCGGCGAAGGGGGTGAGCATCAGGACGTTGTCCGCGATGGTGACGTCCTGCTCGACCTTGCCGAGAATGCCGTCAAGACCGTCGGCACCGAAGAAGTAAACGTCGTCGGCAAACTTGCCCTTTGCCTGCGTCAGGAAGGTGGAAGCCTCCTCGGCGTAGATGGGGATGAAGACAACCTTGACGCCGGAGGCAACGAGCGCGTCAATCTGGGTGGAGAAGTCGGTGTTGCTGGTGGTGGTGAAGGTCTGGGTCTCGGCAATGGTCAGACCGCGCTCGCCGGCTTCCTTAACAAAGGCGTTGTAGAGACCGACGGAATAGTCATAGTCGCTTTCGTAGAGAACGCCGACCTCGGTGGCGAGACCGTTGTCCAGGACATAGTTCGCCGCGGCAGCGCCCTGATAGGAATCGTAGAAGCAGACGCGGAACGCCTTGTCGTTGCCGACGATGCAGTTATCGGCGGAGCCGGACGGGGTGAGCAGCAGAACGTCGTCATCCTTGCTTGCGGCGGTGACGGATGCCATTTCGCCGGAGAAGACGGCGCCGAGGGAGACGTTCATACCCCAGTCCATCAGCTTGCCGTAAGCGTTGACGGCGCTCTCCGGGTCGCCCTGAGAATCCTGGAAGTTCAGCTCGATCTGCTTGCCGTTGATGCCGCCGGCGGCGTTGATCTCCTTGACGGCGAGCTCCGCGCCCGCCTTGACGGACAGACCGTAGTTGGCGTAGCCGCCGGTCAGGGGTCCGATGCCGCCGAGCTTGACGGTCTCGGAGGCGGTGTCGCCGCCGGTGGTCGGCGTGTCGGTCTTCGGGCTGTCGGTCGGCGTGGTGGCGCCGTTGTCGGTGCTGCCGCAGGCTGCGAACGCGAAGACCATAACGGCTGCCATTACGAGTGCAAGAAATTTTTTCATGGGTTTGTTCTCCTTTGCTTTGAAAATTTTTGATTGACAGGTTTATATACAAAAAAGCGGCTCCGCCTCATCTCCGGCGAAACCGCTTTGCTGTATCGAAATAAATCAATACCGCTCTCGCGTTTTCAAGCCGGACATGCCAAGAATCATAATAATAATGAGCATGATAATCATGGCGGGAAGAAGGAACAGTCGCAGGGCGAGGGAAACAAAAATGGACGCCACAAGCATGGCGCCCAGAATGACAACAAAAGCGGTGTTTTCGGTGCAGGAGCGCACGGAATGAGCCTCCGCACAGGGAGCGGAAGCGGCGGAGACGGTATTCATTTCGGCGTTGTTAAAACGGAACATGAGCTTTGGTCTCCTTTCGGTGCATTCTTCAAATCCCTTCCGGATTTGATGGTGCAATTTTAACGCTTTATATCGAGAAAGTCAATACCGCGTATTTCACAAGATTCTCCGTCAATCTGCTGTGTTTTCCGACGATTTTTTATAAAAACATCCCAAAATGCAGCGCACTTTGGGATGTTGGCGGCAAACATATCAGTCCTGTTCGGCGAAGCGCCGGAGGCTTTCGAAGAGCACCTCCGCGCCCTTGGCGACGAGAGAATAATCGGTCCATTCCTCCGGGCAGTGGCTGAGTCCGCCGCGGCTCGGGATGAAGATCATTGCGACCGGGCAGAGCTCGGCGATGCGGATGGCGTCGTGACCCGCGCCGGAATAGACGCGGCGGTGGCTGACGCCGGCGGCGTCGGCGCTCTCGGCGATGACGCGCTGGAGCGCCTCCGGGATCGGGACGGGCGCACTGTTATACTCCCGCTCGGCGCTGTAGGTGCAGCCGCGGCGGGCGCACACGGCGTCCAGCTTCTCCTCCAGCGCGCGCATCACGCCGGTGCAGAGGTCATATTCGCTCGAACGGATGTCCGCGTTGATCGTGACGCAGCCGGGGATGACATTCGGGATGTTCGGCTCCACGCAGAGGCTGCCGACGGTGGCGACCGTGTCATGCCCGGCGGCAGCCGCGGCGCGCTCGGCCTCCAGCGTGTATTCCGCGGCGGCGCACATGGCGTCGGCGCGCATATCCATCGGCGTCCCGCCCGCGTGGTCGGCAATGCCGCGGATCGTGACGCGGTGGTGGGTCGCGCCGCTGATGCTCGTCACGACGCCGACCTCTGCACCGCAGCGCTCCAGAACGGAGCACTGCTCGATATGGAGCTCCAGATAAACGTGGAGCTGTCCGGCGCGGTAAGCCGCGGCGGAGATGCGTTCGGGGTCAAACCCCGCCTCGCGCATCGCGTCGGCGAGCAGAACGCCGTCGCTGTCGCGCACGGTGAAGAGCTCCTCCTTCCGGAGCATCCCCGCCATGGCGCGGCTGCCGAACAGACCGGGGTAAAAGCGGGAGTTTTCCTCGCCGGTGAAGCCGGCGATCTCGATGCTGCGCTTCGGGCGCAGACTGAGGTCCCGGAAAACGCGCGCCGCCTCCAGCCCGGCGACGACGCCCGCCATGCCGTCGAAGTTGCCGCCGGCGAGGATGGAGTCGATATGGCTGCCCGCCATAACAGCGGGGAGGGAGACATCCCGACCGTCCAGCCGCCCGATCACGTTGCCCGCTTCGTCGATGCGGACGCGGAGCCCGGCCTGGAGCATCTGGTCGCGCAGATAGCTGCGGGCGCGGTTTTCCGCCGGGGAAAAGGTCAGGCGCGTGATGCCGGGACCGGCGCCGTCGGTGCAGAGCGCGAGCGATTCAAGGTCCTCGCGGATGCGTTTTTCACTTGCGTGCATAGTTTTTCCTCCTCTCAGGCGGACATGCCGGGCAGCCACAGCACCATTTCGGGCCAGAAGACCATCACGACGACGAGCGCGATGAGCGCGATCACGTAAGGCCATATCCCCTTATACATCATTTTCATGGAAATGCGCTCATCCAGCCCCTTCGTCACGAACAGGTTCATTCCGACCGGCGGCGTGATGTTCGCGAGCTGGACGGAGGCGGTCATGAACACGCCGAACCACACGAGGTCGAAATCCAGTGCGGACACGATGGGCAGCAGGACCGGCAGGGTCAGGATCATCATGGCGAGCGAGTCGATGAAGCAGCCGAGCACCATGAGAATGCCGAGGATGAGGAAGATGACCACATAGCGGTTCAGATGCGCCGTCAGCAGCGCCGAGGTGATGACGGAGGGCAGCGTGGAGAGGCTCAGCAGAACGTTCAGCACGCCGGCGCCGATCGTGATGGCATAGAGCATGCCGCAGTTGCGCAGCGCATTTTTGAGCGCCTCGAAGAAGTTTTTCCAAGTCAGCTTCCGGCGGATGAGCGTGATGATCACGGCACCGAACACGCCGACCGCGCCGGCCTCGGTGGGGGTGAAAATGCCGCCGAACATGCCGCCGATGACGATGATGATGAGCACGATCACCTCGCCGCAGCGCAGGAACGCCTTCCAGATCTCCCTGCCGCTGAACTTTTCCGCGGCGGGACCTGCCGTGGGGTTGCGGCGGCAGTAGACCATGATGACGACAATGTAAAAGCCGATGAGGATGAGACCGGGCATGATGCCGGCGATGAGCAGCTTGGAGATGGACTGGCTCGCCATAATGCCGTAGACCATCAGGTTGCCGCTCGGCGGGATGAAGCAGCCCAGCGTTCCGCCCGCGGCGATGGAGGTGCAGGAGAGCTGGTCATGATACTTCAGCCGCCGCATCTCCGGCAGCGCGATGAGTCCGATGGTCAGTGAGGTGGCGGGGGCGCTGGAGCTGATCGCGGCGAACACGCCGCAGGCGAGGATGGTCGCCATCGCAAGACCGCCGCGGAAGCGCCCGACCATCTTGTAAAAGAGGTCGTAGAGCAGCTTTCCGATGCCGGTGGACGCGATGATGTTCGCCATCAGCATAAAGAGGGGGACGACCGTGAACGAATAGGAGTTCATGGTCGCGACCGGGCTGACCGCGAGCTTTACGAGCGCGGGGTCGAGCGTCAGGAGGTAGATGAGTCCCAGCATGCCGGAAAAGCCCATCGTCGTGGCGACGGGGACGCCCAGCACGAGCAGGACCACCATCAGGGCAAAGACGGCGATGCCGACGGTCACAGGCGTCATTTCTCCGCCTCCTCTCTCTGCGCTTCCTCCGCGGCGAGCTCCGCTTTGCGCTTTTCGGCGGCTTCAAACTCGCGCTTTGTCCACGCGATCTTGAACAGCTTGATAAACACGATGAGCGTCGCGGCGACCGCCCAGAACACGCGGAAGGGACCGATCGGGAACTTCGCCGTGGTCGTGAGCTCGTTTCCGAGCAGCTTCGCGATGCCGATGCGCCACGCGCCCCATGCCAGCACAGCGTAATAGAGCAGGTCGATCACGTGGGCGAAATATTTGAAGAAAAGGCGTCCCTTCGCGCCCATCTTGTCGATGACAACGTCCACGAGCACGTTTCCGTCCTCGATGATGCAGATCACGAGCGAGCAGGAGGCGAACACGACGGCGAACAGCCCGGTCATCTCGTAAACGCCCGTCAGCGGGTGGTTGAAGACCGTGCGGATGAGGATGTTCAGGATCACATATCCGCCGCAGGCGAGAAAAAACACGCCGGATATGATCTCCAGAATACGCGAGATTTTTTTCATGGCAGCTCCTTTCGGGAAAAGTGGTGCCCTCCCCCTGCGGCGCTGCGCCGCGAGGGGAGAGAAGGAGGGGAAAAGGGCTTACTCGTACTTGGCTACGATCTCACGCACGGTGTCGTAGATCCCCTGACCGTCGTAGCCCTGCTTATTCAGCTCAGCGACTTTGTTCATGCAGATCGTCTCCCACGCCTCGTCCAGACCGGCGAGGTCCTGCTCGCCGAGCGTGATGATCTCGACGTTTGCCTCCTTGAAGTAGTCGTAAGCCTGCGCAAGCTGGGAGTCGAGCTGGTCGATCGTGTCGAGCTCAAGCGCCTGATGCGCCGCGTCGATGATTGCCTGCTGCTGGGTCTCGGAGAGCTTTGCCATCGCGCTGTCGCTGATGTAGCTCTGGATGGTCATGGGCGCCATGAACTCCAGCGCCGTCATGTAGCCGGCGATGTCGCCCATCTTCTGCTGCCAGAAGGTGGTGGGAACGTTGACGATGCCGTCGATGATGCCCTTGCTCATGGAGTCATACGCCTCGCTGAGCGGCATGCGGACGGGGTTTGCGCCGAGCTCCGCCATCAGCTCGAACACGCTCGTTTCGGTGCAGCGCAGGGTCTTGCCCTTGAGGTCGTCGAGGGAGCGGATGGGCTTGACGGAGAGGATCGCCATGCTCGCGCCGACGGCGTTCGTGAAGTTCAGAACGGTGACGCCCTCGTATTCGGCGCTCCACTCGTCTACGGTGTCGTAGACCTCGTGCATCATATCAAAGTTGTCGGCATAGCTTGCGGAGTTGTGGTAAAACAGGTTGATCGCGTTGTCCACGACGAAGTGCTCCGGCATATAGCCCGTGGACGCGAGGGTGATGTCGGAGACGCCCTCCAGCGTTTCGGTGTAAGCGGTGCTGACGTCCATCAGGGAGGAGGACCAGTAGACCGTGATGTCTACGCTGCCGTTCGTCTTTTCGGTCACATAGTCGACGAACTGCTGGTCCAGCTTGCCGTTGCGGTCGGTGGATTCGTGGAAGGTGGAGAAGCGGAGCGAGACCTTTTTGTCCGCCGTCTGCGGAGCGTCGGTCCGGTCGCCGCCGCTCGGCGCGGCGGTCTGCGCGGGGGCTTTGGTCGGCGTGGGCGTCGAGGCATTTCCGCCGCAGCCGGCGAGCGCCGCGGTCAGGAGTGCGAGCGTGAGAACGAGGGCGAGAAGTCTGCGCTTTTTCATCTTGAGTACCTCCATCTTTTTTATATATTGAATGTCTTGCTTCAGATGTCCAGTGCGCTGTAATAAGCCTCGGAGACCGCGTGGAAGACCGTCCGCGGACTGAGGCAGTTCCCGACGGCGATGAAGCGGGGGGCGACGAAGCGGAGCGATTCGCGGACGGCGTCGCGGGAGCGGAGCCCCGCGGCGCAGAACACGCTGTCGCAGGGCAGAACGCGCTCGCCGTCGGGCGCATCCACAACGACGCCCTCGGCGGTGACGGCCTTCGCCGCCGTGTTCACGAGCACCTCCACGCCGCGGCGCAGCTCCAGCATAATGCCCTGCCGGTGGGCGAGCGGCGCGTCCATGGCGACGTCGCTGCGCATTTCCACGACCGTGACGTGCCGCCCCTGCCGGTTTAGGTGTACCGCAGTTTCGCAGCCGACGAGCCCGCCGCCGAGGATGACGACCCGCTCGCCGAAGCCGGGGTCTGACTTCTCCAGATCGGGGAGGAAGCGCATCTTGGGGCTGTCCGTGCCCGGAATGGGCGGCACGCAGTAATCCGAGCCTACGGCGCAGACCAGCACGTCCGGGTGGAGGGAGTCGGCGTATTCCGGCGTGACGAAGGTGTTGGCGCGGAGGAGCACGCCGAGCGTCTCCGCCCGGCGGCGGAGCTGACCCACGAAGTCGTAGAGCTCCTTCTTAAATGGAACATGCGCTTCGCATTTCAGCAGACCGCCGAAGCGGTCGGATGCCTCGCAGAGAATGACCCGGTGTCCGCGCTGCGCGGCGGTGCAGGCTGCCATAAGACCGGCGGGACCGCCGCCGACGACCAGCACCCGCTTCGGCGTGGTGGCTGGGAAGGCGCTGTCGTGCTCCAGCTCTCTGCCGATGACCGGGTTCACGGTGCAGCGGATGTTGCGCGTGGAGGAGGTCTGGTCGTGGCACACGAGGCAGCGGACGCAGCGGACGATCTCGTCCTCGCGGCCTTCGAGGATCTTGCGCGGCAGATAGGGGTCCGCAATGAGCGCGCGGCTCATCTCGATCACGTCCGCCTGTCCGGAGGCGAGGATCTCCTCCATCTGCGCCGGGTCGTTCAGCCCGCCGATGCAGGCGACGGGAACGTCGACCTCTTTTCGGATCGCGGCGGCGAGATAGACGTTGCAGCCGTGCGCGTGGAACATGTCCGGGTGGGTGATGACGCAGGTCTCCGGGTCGTCGTGGACGCCGGCGGACACCTGAAGCAGATCGACCTTCGGGGCGATGAGCTTCGCGATCCGGATGCCCTCGTCGATGTCGTAGCCGTTTTTCGTGAACTCCGCGCCGCTCATCCGGAACTCGATGGGGAAGCCGGGACCGACCGCGGCGCGGACGGCGTCGAGCACCATCAGGGCGAAGCGGGCGCGCTTTTCCGTGGTCCCGCCGTAAGCGTCCGTGCGGTGGTTCATCGAGGGGGAGAGGAACTGGTGCAGCAGCCAGCCGTGGCCGCCGTGGATGGTGATCATGCCGTAGCCGCATTTTTTCGCCACGGCTGCGCCCTCGCCGAACTTCCGGACGATGCGCTCGATGATCTCCTCCGGCATTTCGAGGATCTCCTCGCCGTCGGCGTTGAACTCGTGGTCGGGACCGTAAGCCGGCAGCGTGTCGCTGCGCATCTGCTTGCTGACCATGTTCTCCACGTTTGCGAACTTTCCGCCGTGCTGGAGCTCCAGCGAGGCGACCGCGCCGTACTGGGTGATGTAGCGCGCCGTGTTTGTCAGGGAGGGGATGATCCCAGGATCGTCAATGCGCATCTTGTGGGGGTGCATCAGTCCCGTCTCCGAGTCGACAACGTTGTCGCCGAGCGTCACGACGGACGCGCCGCCTTTTGCCCGCAGCTCCCAGAACGCCGCCGTCTCGCGCGTGATATACTGCGGCGGCATGATCGCCGGACCGCCGGTCGGGGAGGCGATGATGCGGTTGCGCAGCGTGACGTTCCCAAGGCGGATGGGACTGAACAGGTGGGGATATTTCAGCGTTACCATGTCTCGCTTTTTCCTGCCTTTCCTTATGCTTTTTCGGTTGGTGCTTACAGCATAACATTGCACAAAACAAAAGGGAAATACTTATTTCCTATTGTGCAGTCTCACCATAAGCGCGCACTATGCGCCGGAGGAAGCCATAGGTTTTTCCTATGGGCTTCGCGGGAAGCGGGCGGCAGAAATTTTTCGCGCGGGATTGCAAAGCGGGGCGATCCGTATTATGATAGGAAAAAGATTGGAGGGGTCCGCCGGTGCAGCTCAAACAGCTTTCCTACTTCGCCGCGATCATCGAGGCAAAATCCTTCACAGCCGCCGCACGCGAGCTTTTTATCTCCCAGCCGACGCTCAGTCAGTCGATCCAGGCGTTTGAGAAGGAGCTTGGCTTCCGGCTGCTCACGCGCACGAGCACGGGTGTCGCGGCGACGGAGCTGGGCGAGCTCGTGCTGGCGGACGCGAAGCGCGTTCTGGCTGCCGCGCAGGAGGCGCAGGAGCACTGGGCGCAGCTCGACCGCGACCGCCGCGACCTCTGCGGAACGGTGCGGCTGCTGGCGTTTCCGAGCGCCTATGTGTTTGCGGAGGAGCAGATCGTCGGGCGCTCGCGGCTTGTTTATCCGAACCTGCGCTGGCAGCTTCTGGAGTCGCGCGGCAGCAGCATGTACCATGTGTTCGGCAGGCAGCAGGCGGACCTCGCGGTCGGCGATTATGTGGAGTCGGACGCTCCGGCGTTTCTCCGGCAGGCGGAGGAGAACGGGCTTGCCGTGGAAACGCTCTGCCGCGATGTGTGCAAGGTGGCGGTCAGCCGCCGGAATCCCCTTGCCCACGGAGAGGATATCCCGCGGGAGGCGGCGTCCGCGCTCCCGCTCGCGTACTATTCCGGCGGGGATGACGTTGCGGACCCGCATTTCACCCGCTTTTTCAACGACCGGCTCTCCATTGAGCTCCACAGCTTTGAAAAGATCGTGGAGGCGGCGGTGAACAACACTGCCGTCAGCCCGCTCGCGGTGCGGCTTGCATGCCGCGGGCTGCTGAGCCACTACGACCGGGACGCCGTGAGCTTCCTGACGGTCGAGGGCTTCAGCCTGCCGGTGACGCACTGCCTGCTCTGGAAAAAGGACACCGTGATGACGCCGGAGCTGGAAAAAGCCGTCGCCATCGTCAAAAAAGCCTACGGCGAGCTGGAGGAGATCAGAATATAGCAAAAATCCGCCTTTATTCGGAAGAATAAAGGCGGATCTCTTTCTAAGAGACCGCCGACGGCGGTCTCTCATTTGACAATAAAAATTTTGCCGGTCCCGGTTGAGAGAGAAGACCGGGACCGGCGTGCCGCGGGGGAAGCGCGGCGTTGGGGGAAACAACAAAGTTATCCATCGGTTGACAAGGGGAAACGCGCCCTCCGACGGCACAAATCACCGCTGGCGGCGTCATCGTCCTTGGCGGGCGCCAGCCCGCCTGCGTCCTCTTCCTTGCCAGCGGCGATTTTTGCTCGCCGGAGGGTCCTTCGGAGTTTTTCGGGGACGGACTTGGCGCCTGACAAGGCAGACGAGGAAGCCGGGCTGACGCCCGGCGACGAGGATAACGCGGTCAGGCGTCAAATCCGCCCCGAAAAACCGCGTTTACCCTTGTCAACCGATGGATAGGGGAAATAAACAAAAAAGGAAGAATACCTATTTGGTACATTGGTTTTATACCATGAAAAACACAGCTTGTCAATAGGGAAATGAAAAATTTTCTCCGATGGGCGGAAAAAGAGCCTCTTGACAAGGCTTTGGGGGCTTATTATAATAAGGTGACAACAGGGAGCTGCCGCGGGGCGGCTTTTCTGCGGGGCAACAGTTAGAGAAAACTAACCCACGGGAGGCAGAACAAAATGGGCGAGACCGGAAAATACCACATCGAAAAAAACACCGTGCAGGAGACGCTGGTCATCCCGCTTTTCGGGCGGCGCGTGTGCTCGGAGCTTTACCCGAAGCTCTATTGCGACGAGTCGGCGGCGCGGCTGATGGACGCGGTGGACTATGACTTCGCGGGGCTGGAGGCGAGCGCGAAGAGCGCGCTGCACCGCTTCGGCTTTCTGGAGGTCGCGGTGCGCCAGCTCGACCTCGCGTGGGAGGTGTGCGACTATCTGAAAAGCCACCCGGACGCCGCGGTCGTGAATCTCGGCTGCGGGCTGGACGACACCGGACGCCGCTGCGATAACGGCGCGTGCCGGATCTATAACCTCGACTTTCCGGACGTCATCGCCGTGCGCGACGCGCTGCTGCCCGCCGGGGAGCGGGAGGAGAACATTGCCTGCGACTTAAACGACTTTTCGTGGATGGACCGCATCGATGCGCGCGGCGGCGCGGTGCTTTTCGCGGCGGGCGTGTTCTATTATTTCCGCACAGAGCAGGTCCGCGCGCTCGTCGGCGCGATGGCGGCGGCGTTCCCCGGCGGGCGGCTCGTCTTCGACGCGGCGAACCGGACGGCGGTGAAGCTGATGCTGAAGACATGGATCCAGAGTGCGGACATTCAGGACGTCGGGGCGTATTTCGCCGTTGCGGACGCGAAGCGGGAGCTCAGCGATTGGGCGCCGGGGCTCGTCGTCGCGAGCCGGGCGTTTATGCTGGGCTACAACGATCTGAAGGACCCCGCCGTCAGCGCCCTTTTCCGCCTGATGGCGCGGCTCGGCGACAGGATGATGAAGATGCAGGTCGTGCAGCTGACGTTTGGAGGCGCAAGATGAAATATATGGGAATGCCCTTTGGCATGTGGGCGCTTTTCGGCGGGTCCTTCCGCCGGGAGCTGACGGCGGTGTTAGGCTTGGACGCAGCGGCGGCGCGCGCCGTGGCTGCGGCGGCGAAGCCGCGCTACCGGCAGATCATCGCCGGACTGCCGGAATTTGAAAAGGGCGACCGGTTCCAGATGAACATTGTGAACTGCGCGCTGCTCGCCGCGTTCATCCTCTCCATGCCGGAGCGCCCGGACGTCGGGCGCCTGACGGATTATTATGCGCGCGCCATGATGACCGGACCGATGCGCTGGTTCTGCCGCAAAAGCGGCAGGGCAAAGTTCACGCCGAAGGACATCGCCGCGATGCGCGCCTCCGCCGCCTTCCGCGCGGCGGACCGCAATCCCTATTCGTGGAATTTCGACTTTTCCGAATATCCGGACGGCAGCGGCTATGAAGCGCGCTTCACCTGCTGCGGCATCTGCGTTTTGATGAAGCAGCTCGGACTCTACGAGCTCACCCCCGCGCTCTGCCGCCTCGATTACACCATGAGCGAAGCCGGCGGCGCGTCGGATTTCGTCCGGGAATACACCCTTGCTTCCGGCGGACCCTACTGCGACTGCGGATATCATAAGAAGAGAAAAGCGTGAAAGAAAAAAACAGGCATTCCCTGTCTGCGGACGGGGAATGCCTGCTTTTGCAGATTACCAGAAAAACGCAGCGAGCTGCGGTTTCAAAGGCTCCCGAAGTGCAAGGGGAGCTGGCGCGCGAAGCGCGACTGAGGGGTTG
>CAVCTM010000054.1:0-14814 GCA_963605115.1 Pseudobutyrivibrio sp.
TCATTCCGCATTTCGTCCGCTGACCGGGACGCAGACGCGGTAGGACTTACCGCCGCTGCGCACCTCGCCGATGAGGACCTCGACGCCGTAGAGGGCGGAGAGCAGGGCGGGGCTCAGCACCGCGTCGGGCGCGCCGTCGGCGAGGACGGCGCCGCGCTGGATGGCGAGCACGCGCGTTGCGTAGCGCAGACCGTGGTTCGGCTCGTGGGTGGAGAAAATGACGGTGTAGCCCTCCCCGGCGAGCGACTCCACGCGCTCCATCACGCGGCAGGCGTTGCCGTAATCGAGATTCGCGGTCGGCTCGTCCATAATGAGCGTCCCCGCATCCTGCATGAGCGCGCGGGCGAGGAGCATGAGCTGCTGCTCGCCGCCGCTGATGCTCTGGCAGCCGCGCCCGGCGAGGTCGGCGATGCCGAGGCTCTCCAGCAGCGCCGCGGCGCGCTCGGTCTGCTCCCTGGAGGGCGAGGAAAAGGTCCCGACGCGCGCCGTCGCGCCCATCAGCACGCAGTCGAGCACGGTGTGGTCAAAGGCGGGCTGGTAAGACTGCGGGATGTACGCGATCTCGCGCGCGAGCTCCCGGCGCGAAAACGCGGCGATCTCCCGCCCGGTGACGCGCAGCGTCCCGGCGCTCGGACGCAGGAAGCCCAGCAGACAGCGGAAGAGCGTGCTCTTTCCGACGCCGTTGGGACCCAGCACGGCGATGAGCTCGCCGCGGTCCGCGGCAAAGGAGACGCCGTGGAGGATCTCGCGGCTGCCGTAAGAAAAGCGCAGGTTTTCACATTCGATCCGCACGGCGGCTACCTCCTCCCGACAAAAGCAGATAGAGAAACACCGGCGCGCCGACGAAGGCGGTCAGAATGCCGATGGGGATCTCGCTGACGGTGATAATGCGCGCTAAATCATCCACCACCATCAGAAATGCCGCGCCGAAAAGCACGGAGGCGGGGATGAGGCGGCTGTAATTCTGACCGAAGATGAGGCGGCAGAAGTGGGGGATGACGAGTCCCACCCAGCCGATCATGCCGCTGACGGCGACGGAGCCGGCGGTCATCAGCGTGGCGCAGAGGATGACGGCAAAGCGCAGCGCCGTGGTGTCCACGCCGAGGCTGCGCGCCTCCGCCTCGCTGACGGTCAGCAGGTTGACGCGCCAGCGCAGCAGCAGGAGCGGGAGGAGCCCCAGCGCGACGGGGACGAGCGCAAAGAGCAGGTCCCGCCCGCGCACGGAGGCGAGCGAGCCCATCAGCCAGTAGGTGATCGCGGGCAGCTGCTCCTGCGTGTCCGCCACGAGCTTGATGAAGCTCGTCCCCGCGGTGAACAGCGAGGAGATCATCATGCCGGCGAGCACCATCGCGAGCGTCGTCTCCACGCGGCTGATGCGGCTGATGAAATAGGCGAGCAGCACGGCGGCGAGCCCGAAGATGAAGGCGGAGACCGTCACGGCAAAATAGCCCGCGCCGAGCAATATCGCGAGCGCTGCGCCGAAGCCCGCGCCCGTCGAGGCGCCGAGCAGGTCCGGGCTCACCATGGGGTTCCGGAACATGCCCTGATACGCAGCGCCGGCGGCGGAGAGCGCCGCGCCGACGAGCGCCGCCGCGCAGACGCGGGGCAGGCGCAGATTCAGCACCACCGCCTCCGCCGCGGCGTCCCACGTGCGCGCCGGGAGCGCGATCGCGCCGAGTCCGAGCCGCTCCGTGAGCGCCGAGAGCGCGCGCAGCAGCCCGGTCCACAGGATCTTCAGCAGCGTTCCGGGCGCGACGGCGTAGCGCCCCACGGCGAAGGAGACGAGAAACACCCCGACCGCGACGAGCGCGAGGAGGATAAATTTCAGCCGGAAATGCCGGCTCCGGTCTTTTTCCATGCGGTTTTGCTCCAATATGATATAATCTTCGTCCCATGATATACCGAAGCGGCGGAAAAAGTCAACCGTCAACCGCGCATTCACCGCCGTATCGCCCGCCGGCGGGTGAAAAAATGTGGAAAAAGCGTTGACAAATTTTTTGTCCCGTGTTAGCATAAAGTCAATCAAATAGGTTTTCCGAAGCCGATCGCCCTAAAGCGCGTCCGAAGCAAACGCCACGGGGGACCGGCCGGAGCCGGGAACGCAGATCCCGCCCGGCTCCCATACCGCATTGTCAGAAATGGCGCGGTACTCCGTGTTTTGAGAGAGGAAGACGGGTGGATGAATCGCTCCGGAAAAGGAGCTTTGGTCATTTCGGCCTGCTTTGACTTTCTCAAAGCAGGCTTTTTTCATGCCGCGGAGCCGGATGACCGGACCCTGTTACCAATTTCATAGAGAAGGAGACGCAGAGACAAGAGATGCCCGGCACAGAGAAAGAGCCGATCAGGATCACCGAGCAGGACAAACAGGTGATCGCCCTGATGCGGGAGGTCAATTACGGACAGATCATCATCAACGTCAAGGAGGGCAAGCCCATCCACGTTGAGGAGGTCCGGAAGAGCATCCTCATCAAGTAAGATCGCAGGAAAACAATTGAACAGGCTGTGAGGCCGGGTGACTGAAAGAATCGGAGCCCAGTAAAGGTCGCTCCCGTCGTTTTTTATCGGCGGGGTCGGCTTTTGCTGGGCTCTTTTTGCCTTTTTTTCACCCGGCAGGCAGCAAACGGACCGGGGGTACCCCCGGTTTTGTCAGGATCTTCATCCTGACAAAATGGAAGATTCAGGAAAGAAAACGGAGGAAGAAATGAAGCACATAAGAAGGATCCTTGCCCTGCTGCTGACCGCGGCGCTGCTGCTGGGGACGGCGGTGTTCGCCGATTCTCCGGCGCAGGCGGAGACGGAGGACGTTTTCGCCGAGGCGCAGGCGCTCGCGGATGCGGCGGACGCCGCCGGAACGGAGTACAGCGGCTTTATCGTGAAGCTGCGCTCCGGCGTGATGATGCAGCGCGCGGCGGAGAGCGCCGAGGGTCTCGAGCGCGTCGAGAACGCGGCGGGGACCTACACCGCCGAGACGCTCGAACAGGCGGCGGCATTTGCCGACGCCGCGCTCATCGAGTCCATCGAGCCGGACTACACCGTCTATCTCTACGACGAGCCCCTCTCCGCGACGGTCCCGAACGACCTCTACTATCTGAGCTATCAGTGGAACATCGAGGCGCTGAACGTCCAGTCCGCGTGGAACTACGGCATCGAGGGACAGGACCTCGACGGCGAGCGGGACTTGAACTATGACGAGATCGGCGACAACGACCCCATCGTCGTCGCGGTCATCGACTCCGGTCTGAACCCGAATCATGAGGATATCGACTATGACCGCGTTCTCGAAGGCAGGAATTTTTACGGAAACGGGGAGAGCACCGAGGACCTTCAGGGCCACGGCACCTTCGTCACGGGTCTCATCATGGCGACGAAGGACAACGGTCTCGGCATCGCCGGTATCTGCCAGAGCGTTTACTGCATGCCCCTGCGCGTGTTCGGCTCCGGCAACTCCACCCAGACGAGCACGATCGTGAGCGCCATCGAATACGCCGCCGCGCAGCGCGAGCTGTTTGACAGCACGGGCGGCGCGCGGGGCACGAACGTCAGCGTCATCAATATGAGCCTCGGCGGACCGGACGCCAGCTCCAGCATGCAGGAGGCGGTCGAGCGCTGCATCGCCGCCGGCATCATCGTCATCTGCGCCGCCGGCAACGACGGCGACCAGACGGCGAGCTACCCCGCCCAGTATGCCATCGGCGTCGGCTCCACGGACTCCGACGGCGGCGTTTCCTATTATTCCCAGCGCCTTTCCCAAGCCAACGGCAGCAATTACGCGAACAAGGTCTGGGTCTCCGCCCCCGGCGCGAAGGTGATGAGCCTTTATTATGAGTCTGCGACCTCTTACGCGCAGGCGAGCGGCACCAGCTTTTCCAGCCCGGAGGTCGCGGCGCTTGCCGCGGTCTGCAAGGGCATCAACAACTCCCTGACCCACGACACCTTCAAGGCGCTCCTGAAGGAGACCGCCGTCGCGAAGGAGAGCGGGCTCGGCAGCGTGAACGGACAGGACGTCGGCTACGGCTGGGGCACCGTCGACTTCGGGAAAACCATCGACGCGCTCATCGAGAGCAAGGAGGGCACCTCCGAGGTCACGGTCGAGATCCGGAACGAGGCGGGCAGCCTGATCGAAGGCGCGCATTTCGCCATCTATGAGCTCGCGCAGGACGGGACCCGCGGCAGCGAGGTCCAGCCCCGCAAAGACGGCATTTATGAGCTGAAGCTCTATACCCGCTATGAATACGAGGCAAGCGCCCCAAAGTGCGACGACCAGTCCGGCGTGTTTGCCGTTCTGACGGCGAAGCGCACCTTTACCATCACGCTCCTCGGCAGAAGCTACACGACCCGCTTCGTCGGGTGGAACACCGCCGACGAGGTGCTGACCGGACTCAGCGTTGAGGTCTTGAACGCCGTCGGCCGCGCGCTGACGCCGAATGCCGACGGCAGCTACGCCGCCCGCAACGGCACTTACCGCTATACCGTGAGCGCAGAGGGCTATTTCCCGGTCAAGGGCTCCTTCACGATCAACGACGCGGAGGATGAGACGCTTGAACAGGGCAAGCTCGTGAACGTGCTGCTCTACGGCGAGCGGGACGTCTGCTCGCTCGACTTCACCGTTTACGGCGCGGACGGCGGGACCATCACGGACCGCACCGACATCGTTCTGAAAAACGCCGCGGGCGAGGTGCAGACGCGCTATACCGACGGGCTCTATAAGCTCCACCCCGATACCTATACCTACACCGCGGTCAACACGGAGTATGAGACCGTCACCGGCAGCTTCGTCATCCGCGGGCAGGACAAGGGCACGAGCTCCGTCCGCCGGGTGTATATGGTCGACCGGCTCTATGCCGTCGGTGTCGCCGTGCTCCCGCTCTCTGCCAAAGCGACGGTCCGGGTCTGGAACGGACTCGGCGCCGAGCAGACCGGAACCGTGAAAAACAACTACACCGATTTCTACCTCCCGAACGGGACTTACCGCTACGAGATCGCCTCGACCTCCGCGGTACAGTACATCACCCGGACCGGCACCTTTACGGTGCAGGGGAAGAAGCTGAACCTCGATTTCCGCATGACAACGGGCAGCGGCACCGTCGACGACGGATCGAGCGGCGCTGCCTTCCTCACGGTGGACAGCTCCCTCTATTCTTATGCGGAGCTGAAAAAGCACCCGACGCAGTGGACGTGGAAGGAAAATGACGTCGAGGGCATCACGCTCGCCGACATCGTGACAAACTTTACCGCGAACATCCGCGAGGCGACCTCCGTCACGATCGAGACCGGCGACGGAAAGAGCGGCTCCATCCCCGCGGCGCGGCTCGGCGGGGTGATGCTCGCATGGACCGCCCCCGGTCTTGACGACGATGCGCACCTTTCCCTCATCGACCGGGAGAGCGACACGATCCTGCGGAACATCACCCGCGTCGCCGTCAGCTACCACGAGCACACGGAGACCGTTACGGTCACGCAGGAGGCGACCTGCACCGCGTCCGGCAGCGCGCACTATGTCTGCACCGACTGCGGCGCGGAGCGCGACGAAACGCTCCCGCCCCTTGGTCATAATTACGACGTCACCGGCACCTGCCGCCGCTGCGGGGCGAAGCAGGAGGTCGGCACCACCGAGACGATCGACTTGAACGGCGAGACCGTCCGCGTCGCCGAGCTCTATGCTTACGCCACCTCCGCGACCTATACCATGGTCGCCTATTACAGCAACGAGTCCCACACGGTCGTCGGCATCACGCTGCGCGACCTCGCGAAATACTTCCTGCCCGACCGGTGCGTCACGAGCTTTACCGTCACCTCCAGCTACGACGAACGCAGCACGAGCTATCCGAGCTCCGTTTTCGACAGCGCGATGGCGGCATGGCTCGTTGATGGAGCCCCTGCCAGCAGCTACGAAGGCGACAACGGTCTGCGCATGGCGGTCAACAACGGGTCGAGCGGCGCGTGGATCTACAGCCCCGGCACCTTTACCGCGACCGGCGGCGAACACAGCTGGGACGAGGGTGAGGTGACGGCTCCGACCTGCGGCAAGGCGGGCTTCACGACCTATACCTGCACCGGCTGCGGTCTCGCGAAGACCGAAAACGAGGTCCCCGCCACGGGCGAACACGTCTGGGATGCCGGTCTCACCGTGCGCGAGCCGGGCTGCGAAACGGCGGGCACGAGGATCTTCAACTGCACCGTCTGCGCCGAGATGAAGACCGAGAGCATCCCCGCCCTCGGACACAGCTATGAAAACGGCGTCTGCACCCGCTGCGGCAGGGAAGAGGAGGGCGTCGAGCTGACGCTCCGGAACGAAGCCGGGGCGGAGACGGACCTGACCGGAGGCAGAAAGACCGGGGAGGTCGCGTTCACCGTCACGAACGCCACCGCCTGCGTCGTGCTCCTCAGCTATGACGGCGGCGGGACTTACACCGCGCTGACCGCCGAGCGCGGCACGGAGGGGAGCTACACCTTCCGCTTCGAGCCGACCGGCAGCGTCACGGTGGTCATCGCCCTGCGCGGCGACCTTGACCTGGACGGCAGGGTCAACAGCACCGATGCCGTTCTCGCAAAGCGCATCGCCGCGGGGCTCGATACCGCGACGGCGCTCCAGAAGCTGCTCGCCGGAACGGAGCGCATCAGCGCCCTGACCGCCCTGCGCATCCAGCGCGCCGCCATCGGCGCTTACACCTTCCTGTGGTGAGAAAGAGAGGACACATGAAAGGACTGAAAAACCGGGGGCTCAGCCTTCTGCTGGCGCTGAGCCTGCTGCTGACGCTGCTCGTGCTGCCGGTCGCGGCGGCGGACGCGGACCCGCTCGCGCGCTTTTCCGGCAGCGGCACGAGGACCGACCCCTTCCTGATCGCCACGGCGGAGGACCTCGCCGCCATGCGCGACTTTGTCAACACCGCCGACGGCGACCAGAGCGGCTATTACTGGCGCCAGACGGCGGACATCAGCCTCGCCGATTACGCAAACTGGACGCCCATCGGCGTCTCGACCAAGACGAATGCCACGATGGAGACGCGCTATCGCTTCTCCGGCGTCTACGACGGCGACGGCTACGCGATCACGGATATGACGATCGACGCCTCCGGAACGGAGGCTGTCGGTCTGTTCGGCAACATCAGCCGCGCCGTGATCCGCGACCTGACCGTCGCGGGCAATATCACCCACACGACCGCCACGGGTCACTCGGCGAACTACGGGCTCGGCGGCGTCGCCGGGCGCAGCGTCGCCTATTACGAGCCGGGCGTCACGAATCCCGACGGCAGCTGTGAGCTGATCGGCGTCACCTCCCGCGTGAACATCACCGCGGCAGCCATGGCGGGCGGCGTTCTCGGCACGACGGAGGTGGACACCGTTTTTGAAAACTGTGTCTACGAGGGCGCGATCACGCTCACGATGGCGAGCGGGTATTCTTACGACATTTACGGCACGGGCGGCATCTGCGGCACCTCGCAGGGCGACGACCGCTTCACCGGCTGCGTCAACCGCGGCAGCATCACGACGACGCAGGGCGATGTCAGCATGGGCGGTATCGTCGGCTTTGCGGGCAACGCCGCGACCACGACCGTTGAGAGCTGCTATAACACCGGCACGCTCACGAGCGCCGTGACCTCCGGAAACACAGGCGTCGGCGGCATCGTCGGCAAGCGCACGAACGGCTACGCGAGCGACAATAACGAGCAGCTTATGATGAGCATCAAAAGCTGCTACAATGCCGGTCAGCTGACCGCTGCCGACAAGGGGACGACCGGCGGTATCGTCGGTCGCTGCGTCGCCTTTGCAAATAACGGCGGCCTTCTCTGGACGGAGGAAAATTTCTCCAACGCTTATGCGCTGAAGGATAAGTCCGCATACCTCATCCGCGCCCTGAACGATTCGACGATCATGGAAGGACCGACGACCTCGACCACAACGGGGCTGGAGCGCCGCCTGAGCGACATCGCCGAGATGCTCTCCGCGTCCTTCAAATACGAAAACGAAAACCTCATCCTCCCGTGGGAGAGCGCGAGCGCCCGCTTTGGCGTTGAGATCATTGCCATCGACGCGGTGACGGGGCGCGAATTCAAGCCCGCGGTCGATCTGGATTATGAGTTCGGCCTCGCACCGGGGCGCTACGGCTTCACCGCCTCCAGCGCCGGCTATGAGCCGGTCGAGAGCTCCCTCGCCGTCGTGCGCGGGGACAAGACCGTTTATGTCATCATGACCCCCGCGAGCGCCGGCTACACGCTGACCGTCGTCCCCGCGGACGCGCGCATCACGGTCGAAAACGAGTTCGATGCCGCCGCGCCGCAGAGCGTGACCGTCGGCGAGAACGCCGCGGTGTATGTCTATAAGCTGAACCCCTATGTCTACGGCGACTATGCGTTTACCGCCGAGGCTTACGGCTATACCGCCCGGAGCTGGACGGTCGACGACGCAGGGGATGCGCGCGTGGAACTCTCCGAAGCGCCGGTCCGCCGCGTGACCGTCTCGGCGGGGGAGACCGCGCTGGAGGCTGTCGCCGTCACGAGCACGCGCTTCGGCGTTTCCCCGGCGGCGGAGACCGACGGCAGCTTCCTGCTGCCGGACGGCGCGTATCTCCTTACGGCTTACGCCGCAGGGTATCAGAAAATAAGTCAGACCTTCACCGTCTCCGGAGCGGACCTCGCCGTGGACGTCACGCCGACGAAAGACGTCTGGGACGGCACGGCGGACACCGACTGGTACGACACCGCGGCGGCGCGCTACGAGATCCGCACCACGGCGGAGCTCGCCGGACTTGCGCAGCTCGTGAACCGCGGCGTGACCTTCGAGGGCAGGACCGTGGCGCTCTGCGCCGATCTGGACCTCGGCGGCAGGCTCTGGACCCCCATCGGCAGCAGCACGGAAGTAAGCTTCCGCGGCACCTTCGACGGTGCGGGGCACAGCATTTCCGGTCTGCTCTTAAACGCACCCAAGGTCGTTCCGGACGACGCGAACGAGGGAAAATACCTGCTCAAATGGCCCGATAACGTCGGACTTTTCGGCTATGTCTCCGGTGCGGTCGTCGAGGACCTCACGATCAACATCGCGAGCCCGGAATTTGACCTCTCCGCCCTGAAGGAGCAGTACGGCGACGCGCTCATCGAGAGCGAAAACGGCGTCGGCTGCGCCGGCGGCGCGGCGGCGTTTGCGGTAAAGACCGCCTTCCGCCGTGTCGTGACGACCGGCGACCTTGCCGCGGACGGCAACCGCGTCGGCGGTCTCGTCGGGGAAGCGCGCGGCTGCGCCTTTACCGCCTGCGCCAACCGCGCCGCCGTCTCCGGCGGCTACGGCGTCGGCGGCATCGCCGGTCAGTGCGACGCGGCGACGGGGCTTTATGCCTGCGCCAACTACGGCGATATCTCCGGCTGGTTCTATAAATTCATGGACAATAAGACCGGACACGGCGTCGGCGGTCTCGTCGGGCTCAATTACAGCCTGAACGCCGCCATGCCCATCGAGGCGAGCGCCAACTTCGGCGCGGTGCGCGGCAACAGCATGCTCGGCGGACTCCTCGGTGCGGGCAGGGCGGACATCCGCGACAGCTATAACGCCGGGGCGGTCGCTATTACCGCTGACGAAGTGACCGTCGCCGCTGCGACGGTGGACGCCGACGGCAACCCCGTCGACGCCGTTATGGGCGTGCAGACCGGACTTTACGCCGGCGGACTCGCCGGCTATTCCGCGGCGCTCACCGTGACGAACAGCTTCAGCCGCGGCAGCGCCGCGGACGAAAGCGGCGTGGCGGGCAACACCGCGAACGCCCTCGTCGGCACGATGCTGGAGGGAACTGTTTCCGACAGCTATTACAAGACCGGCACCGACACAAACGGCACCCAATGCGATACCCTCAGCGCCGAAACGCTCGGCGAAGCCTTCCTCGACGGCGAGGACGGCTGGCCCGTCCTCAGCTGGGAGAGCGCCGGGAGCCGCTACACAGTGACCTTTGCCGTCACCCGCGACACGGACGCGAACAACGGACGCGCGCTCACGATCACCGTGAATGGCGAAGCCATCGACGGCACGGCAGCGACCCTGTCCGCCGGACGCTACGCTTACACCGCTGTGCAGGACGGCTATGCGCCTGTCTCCGGCTATTTTGAGGTCGTCGGCAAGGCTGTGACCGTCCCCGTCGCGCTGACGGCGGAGCGCTATACGCTCACGGTCCGGACCGACGCGGACTTCGCGCTCACGCAGCGCGGCGGGACCGTCGCCCCCGTGAGCGTCGGAAGCGGCGTTTACACCTACACGCTTTATAACGGCACTTACGCATATACCGCCGTCCAGCGCAATCACAACACCGAGCGCGGAGAGATCTCCGTCGCCTTCGCGGACGCGGAAAAGACCGTGACGCTCCGGAGCGCCGATACGCATAGCGTGCAATTCTCCGTCACGCGCGGCGGCGCGGCGTTCTATGACTGGACCGCCACGATCACGGACGCGGACGGCGTTGATTACGGCGCCGTCACCGCCGCGGACGCGCTCACGCTGATGGACGGGACTTACACCTACCGTCTGACCGCTCCCGGCTGCGAGACGGTCAACGGCAGCTTCACCGTCGGCGGCGCGGCATTGACCGTGGAAGCCGCGATGGAGTCCCGCAAAGCCTCCGTCTGGGACGGCAGCATCGACACGGCTTGGTACGACGCGATGGAGAGCAGCTTCACGATCTACACCGCCGCGGAGCTCGCAGGTCTGGCGCAGCTCGTGAATAAGGGCACGACCTTCTCCGGCAAGACCGTCGCACTCGAAAACGACCTCGACCTCGGCGCGCTTACATGGACGGCGATCGGCACTTATTACCAGAAGCCGTTCTCCGGCGAATTTGACGGCAACGGTCACACGATCAGCGGCAAGGGAACCTACACCTCCTCCAACGCCGTGGTGCTCGGTCTTTTCGGCTACACGGACAAAGCCAGCATCCACGATCTGCTCCTCACCGGGGAGCGCAGCGTTTCCCAGAGTTTCACGGCCTATACGACCGCCTGCGTCGGAACGCTCATCGGCTGGGCAAGTGCCACGACGGTGAAAAACGTCTCCAACCGCGGATCGCTGACGGTCAATGTCAACACCTCCGCGTTCCTGTTTGACTATGTAGGCGGTCTCGTCGGCAAGGCGGCGAACGATACGCAGATCATCGCCTGCAACAATGTCGGCGCGGTCAGCCTGAACGTCGTCACCACGAGCTATGCCTATCCCTACGCCGGCGGCATCGTCGGCGAGGTGGACGGCGACATGACCGGCTGCTACAACAGCGGCGCGGTCGGCACGGACGGCGGCAGCATCGCCCGCGTCGGCGGACTGATCGGCGCGTTTGCGTGGGGCAGCCTGAGCGCGGAGCACGCAAAGAATAACTACGCCGTCGGCGCGGTCTCGGCTGGAAATGCCGACACGCCCTACGTTTCCGCCCTCATCGGCGGGCAGTTCAGCGCCGATGCCTCCAACTACTACCTCAACACCCTTACCGCCGACGGCGGCACGGCAAAATCCGCCGAGGAGCTGCAAAGCGCGGAGACCGCGGCGGCGCTCGGCGAGCACTTCCGCTATACGCCGGGGACTTACCCGATGAACACATGGGAGGCGGCTGCGGCGTCCGTTACCGTCAGCAGGCTGCCGGACAAGACGGTTTATCAGGACCTCGAAGCTTTTGACGCCACGGGGATGGAGCTGACCGTCACCTACGCAAACGGCGCGACCGCCGTCGTTACGGGCGGCTGGGTCGTGCGGGGCGGCGCGTCCCTCGCGCCGGGTCAGACGCAGGTCATCGTGACTTATCTCGGCTGCTCCGCCGCGGTGCCCATCACCGTCACGCAGACCACGCACTATCTGGGCAGCGCCGACCTCGCCCTCGCGCTTCCCGCGCCGCAGGCGGGGGAGACCGGCGGGGAGCCCGCCCTTACGGACGCCCAGCGCGCCGTCTTCACGGCAAACGCCGTCTGGATGCACGCCGGGGAGCCCTTCACCGGCACCTTTGCGGAAAACACCTATTACTATGCCGCCGTGACGCTCAGCATCGCGGCGCGCACGGACACGCTCTACGCCTTCGCCGCCGATGCGGTCCCCGGCGTGAGCGGCGCGTATGAGATTTTGAACACCGTAGTTTCCGAGGACGGAAAAACGCTGACGTGTCTCGTGACCTTCCGCGCCGGCGAGACGCTGACAGACCGCGCGAGCCACCTCTACTATGAGGGCATCGACGCATCGCGCGCCGCGCTGCTCGATGAGACCGTCGCGGTCACGCTGAACGGCGGAACGGCGGCGACCTTCACCGTCCGCGAGCTCGAAACGCTCGCCCTCGCCGGACTCGGTGCGGAGACCGGCGGCTTTACCGGAGTTCCGCTCCGCGCGCTGCTCCAGCGTCTG
This sequence comes from Pseudobutyrivibrio sp., assembly GCA_963605115.1. Classification (GTDB taxonomy): domain Bacteria; phylum Bacillota; class Clostridia; order Oscillospirales; family Oscillospiraceae; genus SVKR01. The sequence continues at coordinate 12,352 of CAVCTM010000054.1, forward strand.
GTCGGGCTCGACCTGCTGGGCGGCAGCGGCACCGTCGCCCTCGGCGGCAAGACCTACACGGTCGACGCCCTGCGCGAGAGCGATGCGCTCCTGCTCGCTTACGGCGAAAACGGCGCGCCGCTTTCCGCCCTGACCATCCCGGACGGCGGCGCGGTCACGTCCATCGACATCAAGGCGGCGCGCGCCGGGACTTACACCGTGCGCTTCCTCGGCGACGCCGCCGTCTCCGGCACGGTGCTCACCGTGCGCGACAGCCATGGCAGCGCGGTCTATACCGGACCGCTCGCGGCGCTGACGCTCCGCGAAGGCGAGACTTACAGCTATCTCGCCGAGACTCCCGGCTATGCGGACATGACCGGCACGGTCAGCGCGGCGGGAACGGTCACGGTCCACTTCGTCGCCGTCTGGAACGGGGAGTACACCGAGCCGGAGCGCGACGAGAGCGGCGCTTACCTCATCGCGAGCGCGGAAAACCTCGCGTGGTTCCACCGCGAGAGCACCCGCGTCAGCTTAGAGCGCGCAAGGGAGCTCGCCTCCGCTTCCGTGAAGCTCACCGCCGACATCAGCATGGCGGGCTACGACTGGACGCCCATCTGCCCGACGGAGGCTTCCCAGACGCTCTTTTACCCGAACGACCAGCGCTATTACGGCGGCGGCATGTTCACCGGCACGATCGACGGCGGGGGACACACGATCTATGACCTCTCCATCGACTGGAGCCGCGGCTACGATAACCTTCGCTCCCGCATGGAGGCTTACGGTCTCATCGGCTTCCTTCGCGGCGGCACGGTGCGCGACCTCGGCGTGCGCGCCGTCATCCGCGTGACGGACGGCAGCGCCACGGAGGGCGACTGGCTCTGCGTCGGCGGCATCGCCGGCTTTGCCCAGAGCGGCGCGGTCATCACCGGCTGCTATGCCGATGCGGACATCACCGTTACGGCGACGGACAGCGCCGCGAACCTCGGCGTTTATGTCGGCGGCATCGCCGGCGCGGTCTCCAGCCCGCTGGAGACCGTCAGCGCGATCGAAAACAGCTACTCCACGGGCTCCGCACGCGTCAGCGGTCCTTACGCCCTCGCCCTCGGCGGCGTCGCCGGCTCCTCCCGCGCCGGGTCCAGCCGCTTCGACCGCTGCTGGAGCGATATGGACCTCACGCTCGACCCCGCGGGCAGCAGCCGGACGAGCTATCTCGGCGGCATTATCGGTCTCATCGACAGCGTGTCCTCCGATCTGCCGGAGGTGTCCTTCTGCTTCGCGCTGAACGACCTGCTCGACGGCGGAGACGCCGCGCGCAGCTGCGCCGGCCGCGTCGTCGGTCAGTGCGAGCGCTTCGGCGACGAGGGCAGCTATAACTTCGCGCTGGACACCATGACCGTCCGGAACGCGGACACCAGCGGCTACGACGCCGACGACAGCGGCTACCGCAGCGGCTGGGGCAGCAATGTGACGCGCGAAGCCGCCCTCGGCGAGACGGCATTTACCGACGTCAACTGGAACTACAACGACGAAACCGACGAGGAGACCGCGATCTGGGACTTCTCCGCGCCGGACCGCTACCCGCAGCTCGCGTGGGAGACCGGCAACGCGCCGGAGCCGGTCGGCTTCGCCGTGACGGTCGAGAACCTTGTTGAAGATGCCGCCGTCAGCCTGACGGACGGCACCTATGCCGGTGCGCAGCGCTTCACCGTTCGCAGCGCAAAGGCATGCGCCGTGCTCGCCTGCGTGAATGGCGAGTGGACCGCACTGACACCGGAGCGGGAAGGAGAGGGGTACGCCTTCACCCTGACCGTAGAGGCGGACACGCTCGTCCGCGTCATCCTCCGCGGCGACCTGAACGCCGACGGCACTGTCAACAGCACCGACGCCGCTCTTGCCAGACGCATCGCCGCCGGGCTGGAGCCCGCCGCGGCGGAGCAGCTGCTGAATCTCGGCGTGCAGCGCATTTCGGGCATTATCGCCCTGCGCGTCCAGCGCGCCGCGGCGGAGCTTTACGGCTTCGGCTGGTGAATGAAAAAATGAGAAAGGATGAGAACGGATTGCAGAGGACAAAACGATTCCTGACCGCCGCGCTGCTCGCGCTGGCGCTCCTGCTCGCCCTCGCCGCGCTCGCCGTCCCGGTCCGCGCCGCGGACTGGAGCGGCAGCGGCAGCTACGAAGACCCGTACCGGATCGGCACGGCGGCGGAGCTTGAGGCGCTCGCCGCGAGCGTCAACAAGGGAACCAGCTATACCTATAACTGGTTCCGCCTGACCGCGGATATCGAGGTCAGCGACTGGACGCCGATCGGCGTCGACTCCTCCAAGAGCTTCGGCGGCTACTTCGACGGCGACGGCTTCACCGTCACGATCCGCGGCGTCGCGAGCGCCGGGAAGAGCGACCTCGGACTCTTCGGCTATGTCTGCGGCGGCGTGGTCATGAACACCACGGTTGCGGGCAGCATCGAAGCGGCGTATGCCAACGGCA
>CAVCTM010000055.1:0-14482 GCA_963605115.1 Pseudobutyrivibrio sp.
TTCCCTCCGCGCAGAGTATTTTTCGGCACGCACGTGTCGCGCCGAAAAATGGATTGGATTCTATTCGCCGTTGCGACGGCGAACTTAAGCGAGGCTCATCTAATATTGTGAAACGCCCGTAGCCAGCGGGTAAAAATAAAAAACGGACAAACAGGAGGAAAAAATGAAAAAACTACTTTGCATGCTCCTCGCGCTGGTCTTAGTGTTCGCTCTTGCGGCGTGCGGCGGCCAGACCAACACGCCCGACCCGACCAAGGCTCCGACGGATGCCAAGGATCCCGGCAAGACCGATCCCGCCCCATCCGGTGAGCCCGCCGTGCTCGATGTCGCGCTGACCAACGCCTTCTCCGGCGCCGGCGCCATCGGCAAGGAAAACCCCTACCGCTTCGCCTCCTTCAGTCAGGTCTATGAAGCGCTGCTCTGCGTCGTGGACGGCGAGTATCAGGGCGTTCTGGCCGAGAGCTGGAAAAAGCTCGACAACGTGACCTGGGAAGTGAAGCTCTTCCCGAGCATCACCGACTCCAAGGGCAACGCCTTCACCGCGGACGACCTCGTCTGGGTCCTCGACATGCAGAAGGAGAACAAGTGCGCGGTCGCCGACTACATCGACCTCGGCGCCGGCAAGAAGATCGACGACCAGACCGTTCAGATCACTCTGAACACCGACTCCGAGGGCGCGTTCTACCTGCTCGCCACCAGAATGTGGATGTGTACGAAGGCGTCCTACGAGGCGAGCTCCGACGGTATGGCGACCATGCCCGTCGGCACGGGTCCGTATGTCTGCACCGATTACGTCGAGGGCAGCTCCGCTACGCTCGCGAAGCGCGATGACTACTGGAAGACCGAGAACATCCCCGCCATCAGCGTCGCCAACTATGACACCATCAATATCAGCTACCTGCCCGAAGCGACCCAGATGTCCATCGCCATCGACAGCGGCAAGGTCCAGTTCGCCGGTCAGGTCAACATGAGCATCTCTCAGGACGTCGACGCCGCCGACGTGCAGGCGATCTACATGACGAACGGCACCTACAACGGCATGGCGTTCAACATGGCAAAGGGCCGCCTCGTTGCCGACAACCTCGCGCTGCGCAAGGCGGTCTGCTACGCGCTCGACTGCGCGGGTCTCGCGACCGGCGCTTACTCCGGACACGCCGTCATGATGAAGACCTTCGGCATGGACACCGCCACGGACTTCAACAGCGCATGGACCACCGACATCTCCTATGATCTCGACAGAGCCAAGGAGCTGCTCAAGGAAGCCGGCTACGAAAACGGCGTCAGCCTGACGCTCGTCTCCAACAACGTCGGCGAGGACGCCCTCATCTCCGAGCTGGCGCAGGGCTATCTGTCCATGGCAGGCATCGACCTGAAGATCAACTATGTTGAGCCCGCGACCCAGAGCACCGTGCTCGCCGAGGGCGACTGGGACATCGCCTGGGTCGGCGGCATGGCCGTGTCCGACATGTCCATCTTCTACTCCAACATCTATAAGAACGCCCAGAGCGGCAAGTCCTTCTACGGCCTTGACGATCCGGAGCTCATCGAGCTCTACCAGAAGTTCTACGCCGCCGGCGGCAAGACCGCGGAGAACCTTCAGGCGCTCTATGAGTACACGAACGAGAACGTGACCTGGTTCCCGATGTTCCACAAGCAGGTCCTCTTCGCGCTCGACAACAGCTACTCCACCTTCCGCACCCACGAGCTTTACATGAACCTCCCGTTCCTCGGCACCGTTGCCTGAGAAACCGACCCATAGCATAAAGGACCGGCCGTGGCGCTGTGCGTAAAACACGGCGGCGCGGTCGGCTTGACTTTATTTCCGGAAAGAGAAAAAATCCACAGCGAAGCTCAGAGCCCCCAAGGGCGCGGCGAACGCGCTTCGGGGGCAGGAAGGGTGGGGATGAAACACACATGAGCCGCTACATATTAAAACGCATTCTACTGATGATCCCGGTCATTCTCGGCGTCATCGTTCTTGTTTTCACGCTGCTTTATTTTTCCCCCGGCGACGCCACGAGCATCATCCTCGGCACCGAGTGGACCGAGGAGGGCGCGCAGGCGCTCCGCGAGGAGATGGGTCTGAACGACCCCTACATCGTCCAGCTCGCGCGCTACATCTGGAACGCCGTCCGGCTGGACTTCGGAAGCTCGTGGGTCTCCGGCGTCCCGGTCGCGCATGAGCTCTCCAGCCGCATCCCGCGCACGCTGCTCATCGGCAGCATCAGCATTATGATCACCGCCGCCTGCGGCATTCTGCTCGGCGTCGTCGCCGCAACGCACCAGAACAAGTGGCAGGACGCCGCGAGCACGATCATCGCGCTCATCGGCACCTCGCTGCCGAACTTCTTCTTCGCGCTGCTGCTCGTGCTGGCGTTCGCTTACCGGCTGCGCTGGCTGCCGGCATTCGGTCTCGGCGACTGGAAGAACTATGTCCTCCCGATCCTCGCAAACGCCGTCGGCGGCATCGCGATGCTGACGCGCCAGACGCGGTCGAGCATGCTGGAGGTCATCCGCTCCGACTATATCACCATGGCGCGCGCCAAGGGTCTGAAGCACCGCCGCATCGTCTACCAGCACATGCTGCCGAACGCGATGATCCCCATTCTGACCACCATCGGCATGCAGTTCGCGGGCGTCATCGGCGGCGGCATGATCATCGAGGCGGTCTTCTCCGTCCCCGGCGTCGGCTATTATCTCGTGAGCGGCTGCAATAACCGCGACTATAACGTTGTCATGGCTTGTACGATCATCATTTCCGTGGTCTTCTCCATCGTGATGCTGCTCGTGGACATCGCCATGGCGTTCATCGACCCGCGCATCAAGATCCAGTTCGCGGGCTCCGTCAAGAGAGGAGGAAAGGCACGTGGCTAAAACGGCAGCGGCTGTCCCCGGCGCAGAGCCGGAGGTCGCCAAAAAGCAAAACCAGTTCGTCGAGGTCATGAAGCGTCTGGCGCTCAACAAGGCAGCCACCGCGGGCATGATCATCTTCGCGCTCGTGCTTCTCGTCGCCATCTTCGGCGACCTGCTCGCCCCCTATGACTACACGGCGGTCAACCCCGCCATCGCGCGCATGCGTCCCTGCGCCGAGCACTGGTTCGGCACGGACAACATGGGCCGCGACATCTTCAGCCGCGTCCTCGTCGGCTGCAAATGGTCGCTCATCATCGGCATCGGCGCCCAGCTCATCGCCTGCACCGGCGGCGTCATCATCGGCAGCATTTCGGGCTTTTTCGGCGGCAAGGTCGATCAGGTCATCATGCGCCTTTGCGACATTATCCAGTCCGTCCCCTCCGTGCTGCTGAACATCACGCTCGCGGGCATCTTCGGCAAGGGACTTTTCAACACGGTCCTCGCCCTCGGACTCAGCGGCATCACCGGCGGCACGCGATTGATGCGCTCGTCCATCATGACCGTGCGCAAAAAGGAGTATCTGGAGGCGGCGGAGGCGATCAACTGCTCGAGCTTCCGCACCATCGTCATGCACGCGCTGCCGAACGCCTTCTCCCCGATGATCGTGTCCTTCACGATGAGCATCGGCAGCGGCATCATCGGCGCCTCCGCGCTGACTTATCTCGGTCTCGGCGTCCAGCCGCCCAACCCGGAGTGGGGCGCGCTCGTCTCCGCCGGCCGCGACTTCCTCAAGAGCGACCCGTATATGACGATCATCCCCGGTCTGTGCATCCTCGTCGTCGTGCTCGCGCTGAACCTCTTCGGCGACGGTCTGCGCGACGCGCTCGACCCCAAGCTGAAAAAGTGAGAAAGGAGAGGACACAAAAAATGAACGAAACGAACGACATTTTCCTCTCCGTCCGCGACCTTACCGTGGAGTATGTGACGAAGGAGGAGACCGTTCAGGCGGTCAACCACCTCTCGCTGACGCTCCGCCGCGGCAAGACGCTCGGACTCGTCGGCGAGACGGGCGCGGGCAAGACCACCATCGCGAACGCCATCCTGCGCGTTCTGCCGGAGCCGCCCGCCGTTGTCCGCAGCGGCGAGATCGAGCTGGAGGGGCAGGACCTTATGCGTCTCAGCGAGGACGCGATGTGCGCCGTCCGCGGCAAGCGCATCACGATGATCTTCCAGGACCCGATGACGGCGCTGAACCCGGTCATGACCGTCGGGCGCCAGATCTCCGAGGTCATCGAGCTCCACGAGGGCGTCAGCCGCGCCGAGGCAAGATCGCGCGCGGAAAAGATGCTGGAGCTCGTCGGCATCCCCGCCGAGCGCTTCAACGAATATCCGGACCAGTTCTCCGGCGGCATGAGACAGCGCGTCGTCATCGCCATCGCGCTCGCCTGCAACCCGGACCTGCTGCTCGCCGACGAGCCCACCACCGCGCTCGACGTCACGATTCAGGCGCAGGTGCTGGACCTCATCCGGGAGCTCAACGCCGTCAAGAAGACCTCCATGATCCTCATCACCCACGATCTCGGCGTCGTCGCCGAGATGTGCGACGACGTTGCCGTGGTCTACGCCGGCGAGATCATCGAGTCCGGCACGCTTCAGGGCATCTTCAAGCACCCGACCCATCCCTACACGCAGGGGCTTTTCGGCTCCATTCCCAAGATCGACAGCGACGCGGAGCGGCTCCACCCCATCGCGGGGCTCCCGCCCAACCCGGCGAGGCTGCCGAAGGGCTGCAAGTTCCATCCCCGCTGCCCCCACGCTACGGCGGCGTGCGAGGCGGAGGAGGTCGAGATGCGGGAGATCGCGCCGGGCCACCTCTGCCGCTGTATCCTGACGCAGGAAGGAGGCGCTCAAAATGGCTGAGCTGCTGAGAGTCGAGCATCTGAAAAAATACTTCAACGTCCCGCGCGGCACGCTCCACGCCGTGGATGATGTGTCCTTCACGCTCGACGAGGGCAAGACCCTCGGCGTCGTCGGCGAATCCGGCTGCGGCAAGAGCACCCTCGGCAGAACGCTCGTCCACCTGCTCGACAGCACGGACGGCAGATTCTTCTTCGAGGGCGAGGACGTCACGGAGCTGAAAAAGCCGGAGCTGCGCCGCTTCCGCGAAAAGGCGCAGATCATCTTTCAGGACCCCTATTCCTCCCTCGACCCGCGCATGACCGTCGAGGACACCATCTATGAAACGCTGCGCCTGACCCACCGCTACCGCCGCGACGAGATGATGAAGCGCATCACGGAAGTGATGAACATGGTCGGCATCGCCTCGCGCCTGCGCCTTGCCTATCCGCATGAGCTCGACGGCGGACGCCGCCAGCGCGTCGGCATCGCCCGCGCGCTCGCGCTCGACCCGAAGTTCATCGTCTGCGACGAGCCGGTATCCGCGCTCGACGTCTCCATTCAGGCACAGGTCCTGAATCTTTTGCAGGACCTCCAGCGCGAGACGGGCGTCACGTATCTTTTCATCACCCACGACCTTTCCGTCGTGCGCCATATCTCCGATAATATCGGCGTTATGTACCTCGGCCAGCTGGTGGAGACCAGCCCCTCGCGCGAGCTGTTCCGGAAGCAGTATCACCCCTACACGAAGGCGCTGCTCTCCGCGATCCCCTCGCTGGACATCGACCACCGGATGAAGCGCATCATCCTGAAAGGCGAGATCACCTCGCCCATCAATCCCAAGCCGGGCTGCCGCTTCGCCGACCGCTGCATTTATGCAACGGAGGCGTGCCGCGAGCCGCAGCATCTCGTGGAGATGACGCCGGGCCACTTCGTCTCCTGCTGCCGCGCCGAGGAGATCAACGCCGCGACCTGAGAGGAAAAAGCCAATGAACTTAAATTACAGCTACCCCGGCTTTGCCGACTGGGAGACCATCGGGAAAAACGTCCCGCCGAGCGCCCTCGAACGCCTTGTCCGCACCATCGGCGAGGCGGCGGAGGAGCGCGGCGGCGTCGACGCGCTGCCGGAATTTTCCGCCGACCCGGAGGAGGTCAAGACCCGCGAGGGCTATCACTACAAGACCGCCTGTCTCGACGATCCGGCTGTGGTCCGCGCCCTGAATGCGCGCGGGCTCCACTATGAAACGCTGGAGATGGGCGCGACGCGCGGCATCGTGCTGACGCCGCTCGAAAACCTCGAAACGCGGGCGGCGAAGCTCCCCGTGCTGCTCTCGTTCCATAAGGAGGACTACTTCGACCCCTTCTGGGCGATGAAGACCCTCCGGCTCTACGCCGGCGCGGTCGACGCGCTCGCGGAGAGAAAAGACCGCACCCACCTCATCGTCGTCACGAATCACGAGCCGGCACGCGGCTTTGCCAACATGCTCGCCGACTGCATCCAGAACTACTGCGGCGACCGCGACCGCGTTTACGTCGACCTCACGCTGCTGCGCGGGCGCAGCCTCAGGACGATCGAGGGCTTCCGCTATGCCGATGCACAGGGCGCGGAGTGCGACCCGGACGCCGCGGCGGAGTGCTTCGACGGCGTTCCGGTGCTCAATTTCGGCGGGCGCTGGGCGTCCCCGTGGCGTCCGGGTCCCCTCGGCTCCGCCGGGGACGGAACGGTGGACACCGCGTGGCTTTTCCACAGCGAGTTCGGCAGAAAAATGCTGGACCGCCGCCGCTTCTGCGCGCAGTATGCCGGACCGGACGACCCCGCGCTCGGCGCGCTCTGGGCAGAGATGGGGCTTTGCTGCCATATCGGACATATCCACGGCGAGCGCTACGTGCTCTTCACCCCGTCGGCGTCCGCGCTGGAAAAGCTGCCCGTCATGGTCTGCCTCCACGAGGTGAACGAGCCGAACGACCACGGGATCGTCACGGGCTTTGCGCAGTTCCGGGAGTATTGCCGTCTCGCCGGACAGGGCGAGTGCGCCGTGCTGCTTTTCGCGATGGAAGCCCCGCGCTGGAACGACTACATCGCGGACATCCTGCACGAGACCGCGGCGCAGTTCCCGCTCGATCTCGCCCGCGTTTACCTGACGGGACACTCCCATAACGGTCACTTTGCGCAGGAATTTGCGCGCCGCCACCCGGCGCTCGTCGCCGGTATCGCCCCGATGGGCAACTCCCCCGGACTGCCCACCCCAGCCGTCAGCCACGAAGCCGTCGCCGTGACGGACGAGATGGCGGCGCGGATGGAGCAGATGGACATGCCGACCTGCATCCTCTGCGGCTGCAAGGAGGTCGGCGGGCTCGTGCCCGTGAACCGGACGGCGCATGCCTTTGAAGCGGGCATCAACGTCGAGGGCTACGCCGCCTCCGCGGAGGGCAAGATGGCGATGTGGAACCGCCGCCTGCGCGCCGAGCGCTGCCCGGAGCAGTCCGCCGCCGCGCTTCTGGCATGTGCGGAGAGCCCCGACCCCGCGGTCCGCGCCCTCGGCTTCCCCGCCGACCGGACGGAAACGCGCACGATCGACGGCTTCGAGCACTATATCGGCGACGTCCGCAACGTGGACGGGAAATACCACTTCCGCGTCGTCGTCATCGAGAATATGCCCCACATGATCGTGCCGAGCATGCACGGGCTCGCGTGGAACTATCTGCGCCGCTTCGCCCGCGACGCGGCGACCGGCGCGGTCATCGAGCTCTGGTAAAAGGGAGGAGCAGCTATGAATATCATCGGATTCAACCATATCCAGCTCGACAGCGAAAACGTGGAGCGCACCCGCGATTATTACGTCGCGCTCGGCGGCGCGGTCACGCGCACGCTCACCCGCGAAGGCGGCTGGCGCGGCTATCATGTCCGCCTCGGAAAAAACGCCGTGCTGGAGATCCAGCCGCCGCGCATCCCGGAGGCCGGCGGCGGCTTTGACGGCTGGGACCACGTTGCGCTGCATGTGAGCGATCTGGACGCAGCCTGCGCCGCCGTCTCCGCCGCGGGCGGCGTCGTGGAAAAGCAGCCCTCGCCGAATCAGATCGGCGACCAGCCCATCCGCAACGCCGTGACGCTCGGACCGAACGGCGAAAAGGTGGAGCTCATCGAGCTCCCGGAGGACGAAAAGCGCCCGGACGGGAGCTGGGAGGTGCTGGAGCTGCACCATGTGCAGCTGAGCTGCACGGACGCGGAGCGCACGCGGCGCTTTTATGAAGCGGCGTTCGGCGGCGCGGTCGAGGCTGTGCTGAAGGGACGCGACGGCGCGGTGAAGGGCTATATGCTCCGCCTTGCGCCCGGCGCGGCGCTGGAGCTCGCGCCCCCGCGCTTCCCGCTCACGGGCCACAGCTCGGCTTGGAACACCCTCGCCATGGAGACCGACGACGTTCCCGCCGCCATCGCCGCCTTCGGGCGCGCCGGCGGCACGCTGGAGGTCGGACCCATGGAGAGCGACATGGGCGGCGCGAGGATCGAAAACGCCGTCGTCATCGGTCCGGAGGGCGAGCACGTCGAGCTGCTCCGGATGCTCTGAGAGAAAAGACAAGGAGGAAAAAAGAAAAATGGGCAAATACGCACAGTATGTCTCCCCCATGTTTCTGCGTCAGGACGAGGTCAAGCGCCCTCACCGCCCCGGAACATGGATCTTCGGTCAGGAATACCGCTTCCTGACGCAGTACTGCAAGTTCACGCCGTGCATGGTGGAGTTCATCCCCCTCATGGCGACGGACGTGGAGAAGATGAAGAAGTTCAGCACCTTCGACGCGGACAAGTCCGCCGTGAAGGAGGAGGTGTTCCACACCGCGAACGTTGAGCGCGACGGGCACAAGGGCGGCGCGCATTACGGCCAGATCCGCCACGAGGCGGAGATGCTCTGGGTCTTCCTCGGCACGGACCCGTCCCAGCCGAAGGACCTCGGCGCGACGATCCAGTTCCACGTCGGACTTGCCGACGACCATCAGGTCTTCGAGTTCAGCGAGCCCTGCTGCATCCACGTCCCCCGCGGACTTGCCAACTGCGGCATGAAGATCGTCGAGCAGCACCGCACCATTCTGAACATCAACGTTTTCACCCAGCCGACGAAGGAGGCGTGCTACATCGAGCACACCTATTACCCGCTGCCGGAGGACGAGAACGTCAGGATCTTAAACGGCACGGAGCGCCACTACGTCAGCAGCGACGTCGAGCGCGAGCTGGGCTGAGCGCGGAAAGGAGAAAAACGTATGGGACAGTACGATAAATATATGGTAAAGAGCATCGGCGACGGCGGACGCGCCCCGATGTTCGGCAACGCGCCGGTCTATGTCTACGGCGGCGAGGGCTTCGACGAGGCGCCGTATCACATGGAGTTTTCCTACATCACCGAAGACGGCGAATATCTCGCCGGCACGGACAAGGGCGAGGAGAAGATCGTCTCCGGCCACTACGACGGCTATTATGACGGACCCTACCCGCGCTACGCGATGAACTGCGACCGCATCCTGCTCTTTTACGGCATCAACACCGACGACATGCGCGACCTCGGCGCCCACGTCAGCTTCACGATGGGCGACGGCATCCGCGACGAGATGGAGACCTTCGAGTTCGACGAGCCGATGAGCGTGTTCGTGCCCAAGGGCGTCCGCTTCGGCCCCGTGAAGGTCAGCGGGCTGAAGACCCCCGTCGCCGTCGTGGACATCCTGACCGTCCCGACCGTGCGCGAGGCGGCGGTCCGCCCGGACTTCACCTTCTATTCCGAGTGGCACGATCAGGAGCGCCTCGGCAAAAACGGCAAGTATGCTGAGCAGGCGGAGAAGTATCCCCGCGGCAAGTGGTGAGAGGAGCGGACAGCGATGAACCATATCGAGCAAAGCTACGCCCTCGCGCGCGAACGCTACGCCGAGTTCGGCGTGGACACGGACCGCGCGCTGGAACTGCTGCGCAAAACGCCGGTCTCCGCCCACTGCTGGCAGCTCGACGATCTGACCGGCTTTGAAAACTTCGGCTCCGTGCTCTCCGGCGGCATTCAGGCGACGGGCAGCTATCCCGGAAAGCCGACGAGCGTAGAGGAGTATTTCGAGCATTTGGACCGCTTTATCGCGCTCATCCCCGGCGCGCTGAAGCTTGCGCTCCACGCGGTCTACCGCATCACGGACGAGGACGTTTCGCGCGACGCGTTAGCCCCGCGCCACTTTGCCGCGTGGGTGGACTATGCGAAGGAAAAGGGCGTCGGGCTGGACTTCAACCCCACCTATTTCTCCCACCCGATGGCGGATTCCGGCTTCACGCTTTCGAGCGAGGATCCTGCGGTGCGCCGCTTCTGGATCGACCACGGCAAGGCATGCCGCCGCATCGGGGAATATTTCGGTCAGGAGCTGGGGCAGGTCTGCGTCACGAACCACTGGATCGGCGACGGCTCCAAGGATGTCCGCATCGACAAGCTCGGTCCCCGCGCCCGTCTGATGGAGTCGCTCGACGAGATCTTCGCCGAGCCCATCGACCGGAAACATAACCTCGACTCCGTGGAGAGCAAGCTCTTCGGTCTCGGCGTCGAGAGCTACACCGTCGGCTCCCACGAGTTTTACACGAACTACGCGATGAGCCGCGATAACTGCATCATCTGCCTCGACGCGGGACATTTCCACCCGACGGAGTGCATCTCGGACAAGCTTTCGAGCTATCTCTGCTTCGGCAAGGAGCTGATGCTCCATGTCTCCCGCCCCGTCCGCTGGGACAGCGACCATGTGGTCATGTGGGACGACGAGACGAAGGCGATCATGCAGGAGATCGTGAAGTGCGATGCGCTGGAGCGCGTCCACATCGGCACGGACTATTTCGACGCCTCCATCGACCGCATCGCCGCCTCGGTCATCGGCGTGCGCAACGCGAAGAAGGCGCTGCTCTATGCCCTGCTCCAGCCGAACGAGCAGCTGATGGCGTATGAGCGCGAGATGGACTATACCCACCGCCTCGCCCTGCACGAGGAGGTGCGGACGCTCCCGGTCGGCAGCGTCTGGGATATGTTCTGCGAGACCGAGGGCGTCCCCGGCAGCGCGTGGTTCCGCCGGAACTGAAAAAACAAAAAAGCCGCGCTCCCCGGCAGGGAGGGCGCGGCGGGATGGAGTTAAAATTTTCTATGGAGAAACGAATCCAAATTCCGGACACGGACCTTGCGCTCAGCCCCATCGGGCTCGGCACCGCCGCCGCGGGTCTCAGCTGGGACGGCGCGGACGCCGACCGCATTTTTGACGCTTACGTCGACCTCGGCGGCAACGTCATCGACAGCGCGCGCGTCTATTCCGACTGGGTGCCGCCGGAGATCGGCCGCAGCGAGCGCGTCATCGGCGACTGGCTGCGCCGCAGCGGAAAGCGCGATCGCGTCGTGCTCGTCACGAAGGGCGGACACCCGAAATATACCTGCGAGACGGACGACCTCCACCTCGCGCGCATGACGCCGGCGGATATGCGCTACGACATCGAGCACTCCCTCCGCGCCCTCGGCACGGACGTGATCGACGTCTATTTCTACCACCGCGACGACCCGGCACAGAGCGTCGAGACGCTCATCGAGACGATGGAGACCTTCCGCCGCGAGGGAAAGCTGCGCTATTACGGCTGCTCCAACTGGTCCGCCGCGCGCATCGCCGCCGCGGACGAGTGCTGCCGCGAAAAGGGCTACCGCGGCTTCGTCGCGGATCAGGCGCTGCTCAACATGGGGCTGAAGTATATGAACGACCTCCCGGACGACACGCTGGAGTATATCCGCGGCGATCTTTTCGATTACCATGTCCAAAACCGCGGAAACCTCGCCATGCCCTACATGGGCGTCGCGAGCGGATTTTTCCACAGCTTCGTCGCCCGCGGCGAGGACGCCGTGCGCAATAATCCGTATTACACGCCCGGCAACGTCCGCGGCGCGAAGCGATGCATGGAGCTGATGGAAAAATACGGCGCCACGGTCTCCCAGGTCGTGCTCGGCTTTTTCCGCTGCCAGCCCTTCCCCTGCCTCCCGCTCTACGGTCCCAAAAACGCCGAACAGATCGCGGACGCCATGGGAACGCTGGAGATCCCGTTCACAAAAGAAGACTTCGAGTTCTGAAAAAACCGACCGGGACCCGCAGAGCGGGTCCCGGTCAAAAAGCCTCGCAGAGTTCGCGCCCGCAGGCGCGAATAGAATCCAATCATTTTTTGGCGGGGCGTGTACCTGCCAAAAAATACTCTGCGCGGAGGGAACGTGCGCCCCGAAGGGGCGTGCGCTGAGCGGAGTGAATCCCCCTCGAATGAGAGCCCAGCGAAGCGGGTCTCATTCGAAATTCTTACCACTCAAAAATTTGCAGCGGCGGCTTTGCGCCGCGGCGGGTGCTCTCGCGCTCCACGATGCTGTAGTTCAGGTATTCGATGCGCCGCGCGTAAGTGTTTTCCCCGGCGGCGATGCGCTCGGCGAGCAGCGCCATCGCCTGCCGTCCGAGCTGGAACTTCGGAACGTCCACGGTCGAGAGCGAGGGGGACATGATGGAGGCGACGAAAATGTCGTCCGTGCCGATGATGGCGACGTCCTCCGGGATGCGCAGACGGCGGTCCTCGCAGTATTTGATGACGCCGATGGCGGTCTGGTCGTTGGCGCAGAAAACGCCGTCCGGTTTCACGCCGCCGTCCACGAGGCGCGCCATGGCGAGATAGCCGGAATAGGTCGTGTAGTTCGCGGCGGAGATATACTCGTCGCCGCAGCCGAGTCCCGCCTCCGCCATCGCGCGGCGGTAGCCGGCGATACGCCAGCTTCCGATGAGGTTTCCCGCGGGGTGGGAGATGTGGGCGATGCGCGTCCTGCCGAGGCGGATGAGCTGCTCCACGGCGTCGTGCGCCGCGCGCTCATGGTCGATGCACACCGCGTCGATGCCGCCGCTTTCCAGCGGGAACTCCAGCGTTACGACGGGGATGCGCGTCCCCTGCTTGCTGAGGCTCGCGAGCCGGGCAACATAGTCGCTGTAGTCGCGCCCGGCGTTCGTGCTGCTCGCCAGGATGATGCCGTCCACCCACTGTCCGACGAAGAGCTCTACGAGCTCGCGCTCCTTCTCCACGCTGTCGTGGGTCTCCGCGAACAAAACGGAGTAGTCGCTGCGCTCCGCCTCCGCCTGGATGCCCTCGATGATGCGGCTGAAGAACGAGCGGCTCAGCGAGGTGATGATCACGCCGATGCGCCGGGTCTTGATGACCTTCAGCGCGCGGGCGATCTCGTTGGAGCGGTAATCGAGCTCCGCGACCGCCTGCTCCACGCGCGCCTTGATGTCCGGGCTGACAAATTTTGTGCCGTTGATCACGCGCGACACGGTCGCGATGCTGACCCCGGCTTGCTTTGCAACGTCCTTGATGCTGGCCATGCATGGCCTCCCTACTACCTTATTTTCACAAATTATAGCATATCAGCGAGAAAATCACAATCGCGTTTTCAAAGAAAGGAAGCGGCTTTTTATGAAAAAACTGATCCCGGACTGCTACTGGCCCGGCGCAAACCACGGCAGCTATGTCAGCCACGAGTCCATCTGCGTTCTGAACACCGGGGAGCGCCCGGCTGCCCTCGCGCTGACGCTCTATTTCGAGGACCGCGAGCCGCTCGCGGGCTTTGCCGTGACCGTCCCCGCCCGGCGCACGCGCCACATCCGCATGGACGCGCTCGTCTCCCCGCGCGGCGACCGCGTTCCGCGCGACACGCCTTACGCCGTGCTGCTGGAGAGCGACGAGGACGTCTCCGTGCAGTACACCCGCGTGGACACCACGCAGAGCGAGCTTGCACTTATGACGACCATCGTGTAAAATAAGAAAAAACGAGCCGCGGCGAAAAGCCTGATCAACGCGGCGAAGGCGCACAGTTTAAAGGCCTCCCTGTGCAAGGCACCCCCAGTGCGCACACTGGGGGCGTGCATAGCAGAGGCTGTCAGCGCGCTGCGCTGACTGGAGGGTTGTAAGTTTCCGGGAGTACCGAGCTTGGCGTTTGCGCAAGCTTACAACCCCTCAGGCGCTTCGCGCCAGCTCCCCTTGCACAGGGGAGCCTTTAAAACCGCTGCTCGCGGGGGATTTTGACATACTCAGAAACAGCATTACCTGACAGGAGGGAGCACAGCGCCCATGAAAGCAAAACGACCCCCGCGGAAAAACGCATATCGCATCCTCTGCGCCGCCGCGGGACCCGTCACGGCGCTCGCCGTCTGGCTGCGGCTCGGCGGCTGGTGGGCGGACTGGACCGCGCGGCGCGCCGTCTCCGCCGCCTGCGACGCCTGCTTTTTGGCGGGACTGGTCTGCTGCCTGCTTTTCGTCGCGGAGCTCTGCCGCGTGATGGGCGCGTTCGACCTGATGCGCTACGGCTTCGGCTCGCTCCTCGGCATTTTCCACCGCGGCGACGCGGAGCGCGAGCGGAAATATGCCGACTTCGCCTCCTATCTCGCGAGCGGAAAGCGCGGCGCACGCAGCCGCAAAACGGCGCTTTATTTCGCCGCGGTCTGGTTCGCCCTCGGCGCGGCGGCGCTCATTACCATCGGTTGACAAGAGCACGCACGGTTTTGGCGATCCCGGCGGCGCCCTAAGCTGCGTCATCAGCCTTGGAAATACACAAAGTATTCCCTGCGGCTGATTCCTTGCCTGAACACCGCCGGGAACGC
The DNA here is from genome assembly GCA_963605115.1 of Pseudobutyrivibrio sp. Taxonomy (GTDB): domain Bacteria; phylum Bacillota; class Clostridia; order Oscillospirales; family Oscillospiraceae; genus SVKR01. Next base: position 14,413 of record CAVCTM010000055.1, read on the forward strand.
CAAAACTGCTTCGCACCTGACAGCGCTGGATTTCCGCGTGATTTTCGGCTTTTGAGGCGCAGGCGGGCTG
>CAVCTM010000056.1:0-14358 GCA_963605115.1 Pseudobutyrivibrio sp.
CCTTGACAAACAGGCTTTCAACGCCTCATGAAAAAACATTGCAGCACAAAAAGCGACAGGCAATCCCTGTCGCTGGCTTCACCGTTCCTTGGCAGGTCAATCCTCGTCTGACTCTGCTATTTCGTCCATTTTATCTTCAAGCTCGTCCATAAGGTCACGAAGTTCTTCGCACTTTTCATCCCAAGCATCAAAGGCTTCCTCATCCTCGTCAGAAGGCATATTATCTTCTAACTCCTCCAGCGCAGCTTCAAGCTCATCGTATTTTGCCTGAAGCTGGTCAAGGCTCCAACCCTCAGCATCATCTATATCGAAATCCGTAATATCTTCTCCGGTGCTAATATCTATCGTAACTTCTTTATTTGTCGTTCTCTTAATGGTAATCTCTACTTTGCAGTTGTCTTTTTCCATAGCGGCTTCAAGTTCTTTCTTAATATCGTTCATTTTCTTTCTCTCCAATCAGTTTTATCATTGCGCTTGCTGCAATATTCTTTCTGCCTCTCTGCGCTCCGCTGCCGTGGGCAGACAGGAGATCACATCAAACATGCTTGATGCAAACTCGTCCCATTCATATGGCAACCCCAAGCGGTCATAAGCAGTACGCACTTTAACGGTTTCGCCGGTATGATAAGTCAAGGTCAAATTCAGAATCGGAGCAGACTTCATAATTAGAAGGTTTAATATTAGAACGTCTGCCATTATACGCAGATCGCGGCGAAAATCAAGCGGGGTTTTGTAAACGTTCGGTGAACAAAAAGGCGCGTCCATGCCCGCCGGACCGGGAAAAGCATTCTGTTCGCCGCCTCAACGCGCTCCGGCTGCCGCACGAAGTTTTCTTTTCGCCTTTTCCCAAAATCTCCACTTCCCAAACGGCGGGATCTGTGGTATAAAGAAAGGTACGAAACCTTGTCGGGAAAGGTCGGGACATAGACGATGAAGGGGAAGCATCTCGCGGCGGAGACGCCGCGGCGGGGGAGCGGAGCGGCGCGCGTTCTGGGACGCGGACTGCTGGTGATCTTTACCGCGCTCATTATGCTGATTCTGGCGCTTTATCTGACGGTGACGGTCGTGATCCACGGTCCCTCGCCGGACGCGAAGCGCCTTCTGGTGCTGAGCCTGAACGAGACGAGCGCGCTGAAATGGGTGCCCTCGCTCTCCCTGCCGCGCGCGGAGATCGACGCGATCCTCGCCGGCAGCGTGCAGGGCGAGCTCCAGACGCCGGAGCCGGACAGCTTTCAGGAGCTGGACTTTGCGCCGGAGGTCGCGGAGCAAAAGCGCGAGGAGGCAGGACAGGCGACACCGCCCGCCGAGCAGCCCACGCTGGAGATCGTGGACGTCAAGGGCGCGACGTATAAGGGCAAGCTCATGCGCGTGCGCGACCCGGCGCGCGTCATCGTCGGAACGCTGGACCATTACGGAACGGGCTACGGGCTCTATCTGAAGGATTTTATCGCCAAATTCGGCGCCGTGGCGGGCACGAACGCCGGCGGCTTTGAAGATTACGGCGGCACCGGCACCGGCGCGATCCCGGACGGTCTCGTCATCCGGGACGGTCAGCTCGCGTGGGGCGAACCCGACAAGGAGTATAATAACGTCATCGGCTTCGACGGCGAGCACCGCCTCGTCGTCGGCGCGAAAACCGGGCAGGAGGCGCTGGACGCGGGGCTCGTCTCCGCCGTGAGCTTTGCACCCGGTCCCGTCCTCGTCGCCGACGGCGTGAAGCAGACGGGGCTCGGCGGCGGGCTGAACCCGCGCACCTGCATCGGTCAGCGTGCGGACGGCACCGTGCTCATCCTCGTGATCGAGGGCAGGCACCCGGACTCCTTCGGCGCAAGCTATGACGATCTCGCCCAGCTGATGGCGGACGAGGGCGCGGTCAACGCCGCGAATCTGGACGGCGGCTCGTCCTCGGCAATGATCGTGGACGGCGAGCAGATCACCCGCGGGTCCAATATCATCGGCTCGCGCCAGATGGCGACCGCCATCCTCGTGCTGCCGGAGGTGGAGTGAAAAATGGAAGGATTGCTCGAACGGGAGGAGACGGCGCAGCAGCCGCTCTCTCCCGCGCCGAAAAAGAAAAAAAGCCGCTTTCTCCGCGGCTATCTCATCTTTGTCGCGGTGCTCGCGGTGCTCTTCGCCGCGGCGCTCGCGCTGCTCTGGGGCGCGCTCGCGCGATACCAGAAAAACGCGGACACCGCCGCGGCGGAGCGCGCCGCCGCGGAAGCCGCCGCTGCCGCGGAGCGGGAGGCGGCGCAGCGCGAGCGCGAGGCGCGGCAGGAGGCGTTTCTGACCTTTGCGGACGAGACGGACGCCGCTGGCTGGGCGGAATACTATCTCGCCGCCCACCCGGATTCGCCGGACACGGCGGCGTCCGCAGCCGCGGCGCTTGCGCCGCTCTTCGCCCCGGAGGGCTTAGAACGCTACAAAGCCGAGAGCTGGACCGAGGAAGCGCCGGTCTATGAGCTGCGGCGGGACGGGATCCCGCTCGCGCGCGTCGCGGTGGAAAAGCGGGACGGCGTATGGTCCGCCGGCGCGGTCGAGATGCTCGTGGAGGGCACGGAGCGCGGCAGCGTGACCGTTCCCGCGGGCTGCACCGTGTTCTGCAACGGAACCGCGCTCGGCGATGGATCCATCACCGAAACGGCGGCGCAGGACTTCGATTTCCCGGATTATACCGCGCTGCTGGTCTCCCCGGCGCAGACCGTGACCTACACGGTGGAAAAGCTGCTTGCCGCGCCGGAGTTTTCCGTGGAGCCGCCCGCGGGCGCGCGCTTGACGGAGACGGCGGCGGGGGACTATCGCCTTGCCCTGCCGGAGACGGACGCCGCGCCGCTGCAGGAGCGCGCCGAGGCACTCGTCCGTGCGCTCGTCTGGTATTACCTGAGCGGCGGGACGGACACCTATAAGAATATGAAAGCCGCCGCGGACCTCACCGAGGCGGGCAGCAGCGCCCACGCCGTCATCACCCAGACCTACGACGGCGTGATATGGAGCAGCACGTTCCAGAAAAACTACAAGTGCGCCGCCGCCGCGGGCGACGCGGTGTACTGCGCGGAAAACTGCGTGACCGTGGACGTGGAGTGCGAAGCCTCCGGCTCGACCGGCTGGCAGGAAAAGACCATGGACGGCGGCTATCGCATCTGCTTCCTGCTCGTCGACGGCGAATGGGGCATTTACGGGCTGGAGACGCTCTGAATCGGGCGCTTCCGGCGGAAAAGAGAGAAAAAAGAAAAATGAATGTTACGATCATCCTGCCCTCGCTCGACCCGGATGAAAAGCTGGTGCAGACCGTGGACGGTCTGCTCGCCGAGGGCTTTGACGATATCATTGTCGTGAACGACGGCAGCGGCGAGGCGCACCGCGCTCCCTTCGCGGAGACAGCGGAGCGTCCCGGCGTCACGGTGCTGACGCATGAAAAAAACCGCGGCAAGGGCGCGGCGCTCAAGACCGCCTTTGCCTTTGTCGCGGCACACCGCCCCGATACCGTCGGGGTCGTCACCGTGGACGGCGACGGTCAGCACCGCCCCGCGGACGTGAAGCGCCTCGCGGAGGCGCTGCTCGGCGAAGCGCAGCCGACGCTCTGGCTCGGCGTGCGCGATTTTTCGCTGCCGGACGTGCCGCCGCGCTCCCGCGCGGGGAACCGCACGACGCTCGCAATACTGCGCCTGCTCTGCGGCGTCCGCGTGACGGACAGCCAGACGGGGCTGCGCGCAGTCTCCGCCTCGCTGCTGCCCGCGCTCTGCCGCGTGAAGGGCGAGCGCTATGAGTACGAGACGGAAATGCTCCTCTGGGCGCAGCGCGAGGGCATCCCCTTCGGCGAGATCGGCATCGAGACCGTTTACATCGACGAAAACCAGACGAGCCACTACCGCCCCTTCCGGGACAGCATGCGCGTGCTGGGCGTCATCCTGCGCGGGCTTGGGCGCTATAGCTCCAGCTCGCTGCTCTGCTTCCTCGTGGACGAGGGGCTTTTCACGCTGCTGAACCTGCTGCTCGCGGGTGCGGCGGCGGGGGAGACGGAGGAGCGGCTCGCCGTCGCCGTCGTCGGCGCGCGGCTCGTGTCCTCGCTGCTGAACTATGTGCTGAACCGCCGCGTGGTGTTCCGCCGCGGCGAAGCGGTGAAGCGCTCGCTCTGGCGCTATTACGCCCTTGCCGCCGTCCAGGTCGCGGCGAGCTACGGGCTCCTGACCCTGCTCTCCACCCTCCTGCAAGCCACCACCGCCGCCGAAACGCCGCTGAAGCTTCTGGTGGATTTCCTGCTGTTCTTAGCCAGCTACCAGATCCAGATGCGCTGGGTGTTCAAGAAGTGAAAAAACCATCCCCGCCCGATGCTTCGGACGGGGATGAGTTTTTATACCCCCCAGAGCATCGGGGGATACACGCCCTCGGCGTGGAGCTTTTGCAGGGCTTCCACGACGCCGGGCTTGTCCTCGCGGTAGGTGAGACCGAACCAGCGGTCGGGGGTGTGGAGCACGGAGACGTCCGTCTTCCCGGCGGCGATGAACTCGTCCATCACGACGGGGAGCAGACACTCGCTCCGGTCGTCCTCCGGACCGAGGGCGCGCAGAAATTCGAGAAAACGCGCGTTGAAGGGCTCCAGAATGGCGGGGTGGAGCCCCCACATGTTCATGCTGACGGGCGTTTCCGGCACTAAGACCGGACCGTCCTCGGACGCGGAGCAGTCCCGGATCGTGCCGTCCGGCATCAGGCGGATGGAGCGCGTCTCCGTCACGCCGCGGAGCGTGCCGCCCTCCACGGCGCAGATGCCGCGGGTGACGCCCCCGTGGGGACTGACGGTGTTGCGGAGCTCGTAGGCGACCATGGCGCTTTTCTCCGCGCCGGTGAGACCGTCCAGCGCGCCGATGAGCGCGGTGAAGGCGGCGGGACCGTAATAGTCGTCGGCATTGATGACGGCGAAGGGGCGGTCGATCACGTCCCGCGCGCTCAGCACGGCGTGGACCGTTCCGAGCGGGCGGCGGCGCGCGGCGGGGATGGCAGCGCCGTCCCACGCGCCAGCCGTGTGCTGGAAGGCGTAGCGGATACGGAGCCCCGTCGCGCGCTCGATGCGGTCGCCGAACAGCGCGCGGCAGTCGGCTTCCATCTCCGGCTTGATGATGAGCACGAGCGCGTCGAACCCGGCGCGCAGCGCGTCATAGATCGCGTATTCCATCAAAATCTCGCCGTCCGGACCGAGGCGCTCGATCTGCTTCACGCCGCCGTAGCGCGAGCCGAGCCCGGCAGCCATAATGACAAGTGCAGCGTTCATATCGGGGGATGAGACCTCCTTGATTCATAAAAAATGCGGGGGGATACCCGCACTATACCATATTCGCCGCGCGCTTGTCAAACCGCGGGGCGGAAACATTCTGTGAACTTTGCCGGGAAAAAATCTCGGATTGCCTATTCCTTTTTCGCCGGAGCTGTGTTACAATAGCTTGGTTAACAAGGATCGGAGGTAAATCGCTATGCCTGAAAATTATATCACTATCCCGACCGAGGGCGGAGCCGTCAACGTCTCGGAGGACGTGCTTGCCGCCGTCGCCGCCGCCGCGATCGGCGAGGTGGAGGGCGTCGCCGGCTTTTCGAGCACCGCGGGTCCCGACCTCGGCGAGCTGCTCGGCAAAAAGGCGCAGACCCGCGGCGTCCGCGTCAGCTTTGAAAACGGCGTCGTCGTGGTGGACGCGAGCGTTCTGGTGACTTACGGAACGTCCGTCGTCGGCATCGGCGAGAGCGCGCAGAAGGCAGCCGCCGCTGCGATCAGCGACATGACCGGGCTCGAAAGCGTCGTGAACGTCCGCGTCACGGGCATTTCCTTTGACAATAAGTAATAGGGGCGGACGATAAGATGACGAGAACGACAGCGAGAGAGCTTGCCATCGCACTGGGCTTTTCCGTGACCAGCGGCGAGATGAGCGCCGAGGAAGCGCTGGAGCGCTTTTTCGACCGGGAGCATTACGCCACGCTCGCGGACGAGAACCCGCTTTTTGCCGAGTATCCGGACAAGAAGCAGATGGACTATATCCGCACCATGGTGGAGCTCATTTACGCCCACCGCGTGGAGCTCGACCGTGCCATCGAGCAGTACGCCCGCGGCTGGAAGACGAGCCGCATCTCCCGCTCGGCGGCGGCGGTGCTCCGCTGCGCCATGTGCGAGATCCTGTACATGCCCGACGTGCCGGACGCCGCTGCGATCAACGAGGCGGTGGAGCTCGCGAAAAAGTATGAGGACGCGGACACCGTGGCGTTCATCAACGGCGTGCTGGGCGCGTTCCAGCGCGCGGAAAAGCCGGCGGAGACCCCGGCGGAAGTGTAAAAAATGCTTTCAGACGCAGAGAGGATAACGCCCTGCGTCTGATTTTTTCGGGAAAGGAGGCGGCGGAAGGCTTTGGAAGAGAGTATCCTGACCGTATCGAAGCTCAACAACTATATCAAGACCCTGCTGGACGGGGACAGCCTGCTGCGGGAGGTCGCCGTGAGCGGCGAGCTCTCCAATTACAAGGTCTATCCCTCCGGGCATCACTATTTTTCGCTGAAGGACGCGGAGAGCAGCATCCGCTGCGTGATGTTCAAGGGCAGCGCGTCGCATCTGCGCTTCAAGCCGGAAACGGGCATGGGCGTCGTCGCCGTAGGGCGCGTCTCGGTGTTTCCGCGGGACGGGGCTTACCAGCTTTACTGCACGGAGCTGCTGCCGCAGGGCCTCGGCGATCTCGCCGCGGCGTTTGAGCAGCTGAAGGCAAAGCTTGCGGCGGAGGGGCTCTTCGACCGCGCGCACAAAAAGCCGATTCCGCGCTTCCCGCGCACCATCGCGGTCATCACCTCCGGCGCGGGCGCCGCCGTGCGGGACATCATCCGCGTCGCGGGCAAGCGCTGGCCTATGGCGAAGATCGTCGTCCTGCCTGTGCGCGTGCAGGGCGCAGAGGCACCGCCGGAGATCGTCGGCGCGATTCGCTACGCCAACCGCTGGCGCGTCGGCGATGTCATCATCACGGGGCGCGGCGGCGGCAGCATGGAGGACCTCTGGGCGTTTAACGACGAGCGCGTCGCCCGCGCGATCTACGAAAGCGAGCTGCCCGTCATCTCCGCCGTCGGTCACGAGCCGGACGTTACGATCGCGGACTTTGTTGCGGACCTTCGCGCGGCGACGCCGAGCAACGGCGCGGAGCTCGCCGTGCCGGACCAGAGCGAGCTGCGCGACGCGGTGGAGAGCCTGTCGCTGCGCGCGTTTCAGGCGGTGCGCAAGCGGCTGGAGCTGTCCCGCCGCCGCGTGGACGAGCTCGCCGGACGCCGCGTGCTGAAAAGTCCGATGGGGTATATCGACCAGAAGCGCATGGAGCTCGACATGGCGCGCGCCGGACTGACCGCCGCACAGGAGCGCCGCGTCGCCGCTGCGAAGCACGCGCTCGTGCGCGCCGCGGCTTCGCTGGACGCGCTGAGCCCGCTGAAGGTGCTCTGCCGCGGCTACGCTATCGCGAGCGGCAGCGGCGGAGAAGTCCTGCGCAGCGTCGGGGACGTCGGCACCGGGGAACACATCCGCGTGGAGCTGAGCGACGGCTCGCTCGGCTGCGTGGTCGAAGAAAAAATGGGGAGGAGCGTTTGAACATGGAAGAGAAGGATCTGAGCTTTGAGGAGAGCCTGAAGCGCCTGGAGGAGATCGTCGCCGGTCTGGAAAAGGGCGACGTTTCCCTCGGTGACTCCATGGCACTGTTCACGGAGGGCAGCGCCCTCGTGAAGCGCTGCACCGCGATGCTCGACGAGGCGGAGCAGCAGGTGGTGAGGCTGAAAAAGGGCGCCGACGGCGCGCCCGTGGAGCTGCCGTTCGACGGCGAGTAAGGCTTTTTCGCGCTCTATGGGCGCGGGACCCCCGCATTTAATTTTTATGAATATTCACGAAAATCGTGAATATTCTTTGTGGAAAATAAGCGTCCGTTTTTCATTGTAAGAACGGGCGCTTTGCGTTATAATGGAGGGACAGCGAGAATTATTGCCCCGCGGAGAGAGCGGGGCTTCGTTTTGTTTGAACGGGGAAAAGGGGTTCAATATCGTTTGAGTATTCTGGAACAGGTCCGCTGCTCGGCGGACGTGAAGGCGCTGCCGCGCGAGGCGCTGCCCCAGCTCTGCGCGGAGCTGCGCGAAAAGATCATAGCGGGCGTTTCCGAGACGGGCGGGCATCTGGCGTCCAGCCTCGGCGCCGTGGAGCTCACCGTGGCGCTCCACCGCGTTTATGACACGGCGCGCGACCGCGTTGTGTTCGATGTCGGGCACCAGTGCTATGCCCACAAGCTGCTCACCGGGCGGCAGGAGGCGTTTTCCACGCTGCGGCAGTTCGGCGGGCTCTCCGGCTTCCCGAAGCCCTGCGAGGCGACCGATGACGCCGCGATCGCGGGGCATGCCTCCACCTCCATCTCCAACGCGCTCGGCATGGCGCGGGCGCGCACCATTCTCGGCGGGGACTACGATGTCTGCGCCGTCATCGGCGACGGCGCGATGACCGGCGGGCTTGCCTACGAGGGTCTCGCCGACTGCGGCGAGAGCGGGGAGCCCATCGTCGTTGTGCTCAACGACAACGCGATGAGCATCAGCGAGAGCGTCGGCGGTCTTGCGCGCATGCTCGCAAAAATGCGCGTCCGCCCCGGCTATCTCGCCTTCAAGCGCGCTTACCGGCGCACGATCGGGAAATATGAGCACGTTTACCGCGCCATCCACCGCGTCAAGGAGTGGGTGAAGGACCTTGTGCTGCCGGACAATCTCTTCGAGGAGATGGGCTTTTATTATCTCGGACCCATCGACGGCCACGACATCCGCACCGTGAGCCGCACGCTGCGCTATGCGCGCGAGCTGCGCATTCCGGTGCTGGTCCATGTGCGCACGGTCAAGGGCTGCGGCTACGCGCCCGCCGAGCGCAGCCCGGACGTTTATCACGGCGTTGCTCCCTTTGACCCGGAGCAGGGGATCCGCCGCGCGGAGAAGCAGGACTTTTCCGCCGTTTTCGGCGAGGCGCTGCGCGCGGAGGCGGAGACGGACGAGCGCATCGTCGCGATCACGGCGGCGATGGCGGACGGCACGGGGCTCACGCGCTTTGCCCAACAGTTCCCGAAGCGCTTTTTCGACGTCGGCATCGCGGAGGGGCACGCCGTGTCCCTCGCCGCCGGTATGTCGCGGCAGGGGCTGCGCCCCGTCGCGGCGATCTATTCGAGCTTTCTCCAGCGCGCCTTCGACATGCTCATCCACGACGTATCGCTGAGCGGCGAGAGCGTCGTGCTCGCGGTGGACCGCGCAGGGCTCGTCGGCGCGGACGGGGAGACCCATCAGGGCAGCTTCGACGTCGGCTATCTCTGCCAGGTGCCGGGGCTGCGGCTCTGGTCGCCGGCGAATTTCGCCGAGCTGCGGAGTATGCTCGCCCGCGCGCTGCGGACGCCGGGACCGACCGCGCTGCGTTATCCCCGCGGCGGGGAGGGCGCCTTCCGGGAGGACACCTCTGCGCAGGGCGCCGCGCTCGTCCGACCGGGGCGGGACGCGGTGATCGTCACCTACGGCGTGCTCGTGAACGAGGCGCTCGCGGCGGCGGAGGAACTTGACAAGCAGGGCGTTTCCGCTGCGGTCCTGAAGCTGAACCGGCTCGACGCGCCGGACTTCGACCTGATCTGCAAGGTGATCGCGGAGACGGGCGCGGTGCTCGCCGCGGAGGAAACGGCGGAAGCCGGCTGCGTCGGCACGCGCATTTTAGCGGAAATGGCGCGCCGCGGCATCGCCGCAAAAGCCGCGCTGCGTGATCTGGGCAGCGGCGTTGTCCCGCAGGGAACGGTGCCGGAGCTGCGCGCGATGCTCGGACTGGACGCCGCGGGGCTCGCGGCGGCGGTGCGGACGCTTTTGGAAGAGGATAAGGCATGAAAAAAATCAGACTCGATCAGCTTCTCGTGGACAAGGGCTACGCCCAGTCCCGCGAGCGGGCGAAGATCACGATCATGGAAGGAAACGTCTTCGTGGACGGACAGCGCGTCGACAAGCCCGGCACCGCCGTGGACCCGGAAAAGCCGCTGGAGGTCCGCGGCGCGCAGCTCGCTTATGTTTCGCGCGGCGGGCTGAAGCTGGAAAAGGCGCTCGAAGTGTTCCCCGTGGACCCTGCGGGCAAGATGTGCATCGACTGCGGCGCGTCCACCGGCGGCTTCACGGACCTGCTGCTCCAGCGCGGCGCGGCGAAGGTCTACGCCGTCGATGTCGGCTACGGGCAGCTCGCGTGGAAGCTCCGGAGCGACGCGCGCGTCGTGAATTTGGAGCGCACGAACCTCCGCTATGTCACGCGCGAGCAGATCCCGGAGCCTCTGGACCTCGGCGTCTGCGACGTGTCGTTCATCTCCATCCGGCTCATATTGCCCGCGGTCTGCGCGCTGCTGAAAGACGGCGCCGACATGCTCTGCCTCATCAAGCCCCAGTTCGAGGCGGGGCGCGAGAAGGTCGGCAAAAAGGGCGTCGTGCGCGACGCCGCCGTCCACCGCGAGGTGCTGGACGGCTATATGGCGCATTTCCCGGAGGCGGGCTTCACGCCGATGGGGCTGGATTTTTCGCCCATCCGCGGACCGGAGGGGAACATCGAGTTTCTCGTCTGGCTGAAAAAGGGGACGTTCGAGTCCCCGCTGCTCGACCCCGCCGCCGTGGTCGCCGCGGCGCATGACGCATTCAAGGAGAAAGAGAAATGAAACGGATCATCCTGTGTCCGAACCCCTATAAGGACGCCGGGCTCACCTTCACGGCGGAGGTGAAGCAGATGCTGTTCGGTGAGGGCTTTGAGGTGCTCGTCTGTCCGGAATATCTGGACGGCGACCCGGCGGAGACGGAGCTCGCGGCGGTGGAATGCTGCGAGCTTGCCGACGCGCTGCCGGGCGCGGAGCTCGTCGTCTCCCTCGGCGGAGACGGCACCATTATGCACACGGCGCGGCGGCTCGTCGGGCAGCGCATCCCCATTATCGGCGTCAACCTCGGCACGGTCGGCTTCCTCGCGGAGCTTGAGCGCGGCGAGATCGAAAAGCTCATCCCCGCCGCCCACGGAAAATTCGTCATCAGCCCGCGCATGATGCTGAAGGTGGAGGTCCTGCGCGGCGGAAAAACCGTGTTCTCCAATTACGCGATGAACGACGTGTTTCTCCACGGCTTCGTCCAGATGATCCACCTCACCGCGCGGAGCGACGGGCGGCGCATGCTGGAGTTTTCCGGCGACGGCATCGTCATCGCCTCGCCCACGGGCTCGACGGCTTACTCCATGTCCGCCGGCGGTCCCCTTGTGGAGCCGGAGGCGGAGAACCTGATCGTGACGCCCATCTGTGCCCACGCGCTCGCCGCGCGCAGCTTTGTGCTCGCACCGGAGCGGATCGTCACCGTCGCGGTGACGGATCTGCGCGGCAAGGCGATGCTGAGCGCGGACGGCGGCAGCTTCGACATTTTGGACGGCGACGTCCTGCGCGTGCAGAAATCCGAACACCAGACGCTCATCGCCCACGTCGGCGACAAGGCGTTTTACGATATCGTATTTGAAAAACTGGGAGGCAGGAAGTGAAATGAAATCTCTGCGGCAGGAAAAAATACTGGAGATCATCGCGCGCGAGCATATCGAGACCCAGAACCAGCTTATGGAGGCGCTGCTGCGCGAGGGCGTGCGCAGCACGCAGGCAACGCTCAGCCGCGACATCCGGGACCTGCACCTCGTGAAGGAGCAGTCCCCCGACGGCGTTTACTGCTACGCCGCCGCGAGCCGCGACAGCGGCTTTGACCACGATTCGCGCCTGCGCAAAATTTTCCGCGAGAGCGTGGTGGATTACGCCGTGGCGCAGAACCTCATCGTCATCAAAACGCTGCCGGGGCTCGCGAACGCCGCCTGCTCCACGCTCGACAGCATGGACATCCCGCACCTTGTCGGGTCCCTCGCCGGCGACGATACCGCCTTCGTCGCGATGAAGGACAACGCCGCTGCGGAGCGCTTCTGCAGCGAGATCGAAAAGCTGCTTTGAGCGCGGGGAGACGCCTATGATCTCGGAACTGCACATTGAAAACATCGCGGTCATCGAGCGGGCGGACATCGCCTTCGGCGCGGGCTTCAACGTACTGACCGGCGAGACCGGCGCGGGCAAGAGCATCGTCATCGACTCCATCGACGCCGTGCTCGGCGGCCGCGTGACGCGCGAGCTCGTGCGCGCCGGGGCGGAAAAGGCGCTCGTGAACGCCGTGTTCACGGACGTGGACGTTTCCGACTGGCTCGCGGAGAACGATCTCGACGCGGAGGAGGAGCTCATTTTGCAGCGCCGCATCAGTGCGGACGGCAAGAGCGCCTGCCGCGTCAACGGCGCGGCGGTGACGGTCCAGCAGCTCCGCGCGCTCGGCGCGCTGCTGCTCGATATCCATGGACAAAATGACGGCAGACAGCTGCTCGATGAGACGCGCCACCTCGATTATCTGGACCGCTTCGCCGGGGAGACGGCGGCGCTGGACGCTTACCGCGCAGCGTTCGAGGCTTACCGCGGCGTAAAGCGCGAGATGGACCGGCTCCGGATGGACGAGCTCGAGAAGGAGCGGCTCACGGACCGCCTTTCCGCGGAGATCGAGGAGCTGGAGAACGCAAAGCTCGCCCCCGGCGAGGAGGCGGAGCTGGAGAGCCGGCAGGGGCTTATGAAAAACGCCGTCCGTCTTACGGAGGCGCTTGAGGGCGCTTACGGCGCGCTTTACGAAGCCGACGAGAGCGCGCTCGGTCTCGTGGCGGACGCGGAGCGCTTCACCGCGGCGGCGGCGGCAATGGCGCCGGAGCTGGAGGAGGCGGCGAAGAGCATCTCGGAGGCGCGCTTTCTGCTGACGGACGCCGCCGAGCGCATCGGCGACCTGCGCGACGGGCTGAATTTCTCCGAGGAGGAATTTGACCGCGTGGAGAGCCGCCTTGCGCTGCTGCGCCGGCTGGAGCGGAAATATAATACGAATGAAGCCGGGCTCGCCGAGCGGCTGGACGCCGACCGCGCGCGGCTTTCGGAGATCGAGTCGGCGGACGATCTGCTCGTCCAGCTCGAACGCGATCTGGCGCGGGCGCGCGCCGCCGTGCTCGCCGCGGGCAAGACCCTGACGGAGCGGCGACACGCGGCGGGCAGCGCGCTTGCAAAGCGCATCGAGGCGGAGCTTCGCTATCTCAGCATGCCCTCCGCGCGCTTTTGCGTGGAGATCGCGCCGAGCGAGAGCGCGGACGGCTTCGACGCCACGGGCTGCGACCGCGTGCGCTTTCTCATGAGCGCGAACGCCGGGGAAGCGCCGGGGCGCATCGCCCGCATCGCCTCCGGCGGCGAGCTGAGCCGCATCATGCTCGCGATGAAGTGTGTGTTCGCCGAGCACGACCGGGTGCAGAGCATGGTCTTCGACGAGATCGACACCGGCGTCTCCGGCGTGGCGGCGCAGCGTGTCGCGGAAAAAATGGGCGAGCTCAGCCGCAGCCGTCAGGTGCTCTGCATCACCCACCTGCCCCAGATCGCGGCGATGGCGGACACGCATTTTTCCATCAGCAAGGCGGAAAAGGCGGGGCGGACTTACACGACCGTGACGCCGCTGGACCGCGAAGGCCGCCTGCGCGAGCTTGCGCGGCTCTACGGCGGCGACAAAGTAACGGAGACCACCCTGCGCGCGGCGGCGGAGCAGCTTGCCGCCGCGGAGGACTTCAAAAATCCGGGAAAGTGAGGGAAGAACAAAAATGACGATCGACCGAAAGCAAATGAAGGCGGAGGCGCGCCTCGCCATGCGCGAGCACCGTCCCAGCATCTATCTGATGGCGATGATCTATGCCGTCATTCTCTACGTTCTCGGCTCGCTGGGTCTGCGGCTCCAGCTTCCGGGGATCACGGTGGACCAGCTGATCGCGATCAGCTCCGGGATGATGAGCGAGGAGGAGATCCTGCGCATCGCGTCCCAGCTCGGCACGCCCGGCGTGGCTGCCACGCTGCTGCGCATTGCGATCAATCTGATGGAGATGGTCCTCGGCGCGGGCTTCGCGCTTGTCTGCCTGAACGTGGCGCGCCGCCTTCCCGCCACGGCGGGCACGCTGTTCGACGGCTTCGGGCTATTCTTCCGCGTGATCTGGCTGGAGATTTTAGTGGCGATTTTCGTCTTTCTCTGGTCCCTTCTGCTCATCGTGCCGGGCATCATCGCCGGCTACCGCTACCGCTTCGCGCTCTATATCCTGCTCGACGATCCGAGCAAGGGCGCGCTGCAATGTATCCGCGAGAGCAAGGACCTGACTTACGGACACAAGGGCGAGCTTTTCGTGCTGGACCTCAGCTTCCTCGGCTGGAGCCTGCTCAGCGCCATTCCCTTTGTCAGCATCTATACGCGGCCGTATATGAC
>CAVCTM010000057.1:0-14149 GCA_963605115.1 Pseudobutyrivibrio sp.
CCCGCGACGCGCCGAAGGCGCTAGTCCTTTAGGGCGAGGGGCAAAGTAAGTCGCGTCCCGCGGACGCGAAACCAATCAAATCTTAGCGCCGCAAGGCGCATTCAAATCTAAAAAACGCAGACGATCCCGCCCGAAGAAACCGGGCGGGATCGCATATTTTTCCCCCGCCGCGGGTCGACGCGAAAGTCGACCTGCGCGCCCCAGCCGCGCCAGCTCCGCCGCCGTCACCGGCGCGCTCTCCCAGATCATACACCCCCACGCCTCCATGAAAACCTTGCGCCTTCCTGCGGCGTGTGGTAAAATGAGCGCACAAACCACCACGGGAGGACCGGAGACTATGGAGCTGAAGCTCGATCTTTCAAAGGAATACGCGCTGGCGCTGGAGGGCGGCGGGGCGAAGGGGGCTTACCAGATCGGCGCGTGGCGCGCGCTGCGGGAGGCGGGCGTGCGCATCCGCGCGGTGAGCGGCTCGTCCGTCGGCGCGCTCAACGGCGCGATGATCGTCATGGGAGACGTGAAAAAAGCCGAGGAGGTCTGGGCGAACATCTGCTATTCGCAGGTGCTGGACGTCGACGACGAGACGATGCACAATCTCTTAAACGGCAAGCTGCTGAAGCTGGACCTGCGCTCCGCACTGGAGACCGTGCAGGACGTGGTGCGCAACCGCGGGCTGGACATCACGCCGCTCAGCAACTGGATCCGCGAGGTCGTGGACGAGCCGACGGTCCGCGCGTCGGACCTGGAGCTTTATATCGTGACCTATTCGCTGGAGCAGCAGCGCGAGCTGGAGCTGCGCGCCCGCGACATTCCGGAGGGGCAGCTCCACGAGATGCTGCTCGCGAGCTCTTACCTGCCGTTTTTCCATAACGAGCGCCTCGCCGGGAAATACGCCGACGGCGGCGTGCGCGACGTGCTGCCGCTGCACGTGCTGCTGGAAAACGGCTATAAGGACATCATCGCCCTGCGGCTTTACGGCATCGGGCTGGAGCGCCGGACGAAGATCCCGAAGGACGTCAAGCTCTATACCGTCGCGCCGACGGTGGAGCTCGGCGGCGTGCTGGACTTCAACGCGGCGCAGAGCCGCGCGAACCTCACCGCCGGTTATTTCGACGCGCAGCGCCTGCTCTACGGGCTGCGCGGGCGCGACTGGTATATTGACGCGCAGTGGGATGAGGAGCGCGCTTACGCCTATCTCGCCGCCCAGCTCCGGCGGTGCGCCGCTGCGGAGGGCAAAACGCCCACGCTGCGCGCGCTGCACGAAACGCTGCTGCCGCGCCTTGCCCGCGCGCTGGACGCGCGCGAGGGCGATTACCGCGACCTTGCCCACGCCCTGCTGGAGTCCGCCGGCGCGGAGGCGGGGCTGGAGCGCTGGCATGTCTACACCGAGGACGCCCTCGCCGAAGCCCTCGGCGGCGATTTCGCGAGCGAGGTGCTCCGCAGCGCCGTAAAGCGCCCCGGCGCGCTCGCGCGGCTTGCAGGGAAGAAGTAAGCGGCGCAAGTCAGATCAACGCGCCGAAGGCGCACCGCTTTAAAGGCCTCCCTGTGCAAGGGAGGCTGTCAGCCGAAGGCTGACTGGAGGGTTGTAAGCTGCCGGGATATCCAAGCTTGGCGTTTTCAGTAGCTTGGTAACACCCCCTCAGTCGCGCTTCGCGCGCCAGCTCCCCTTACACTTCGGGAGCCTTTAAAAGGTGCCGCTTCGCGGCAGATTTTTTCCCCACACCCCCAACGAAAGGAGGCGCGCCGTATGCGCAGCCCAGAACAGATCCGCGGGATATTGGATTCGCTCGCGGCGGAATATCCGGACGCGGCTTGCAGTCTGGAGTATAAAAAGGACTACGAGCTGCTCTTTGCCGTGCGGCTCGCGGCGCAGTGTACGGACGAGCGCGTGAACCGCGTGATGCCGGCGCTCATCGAACGCTTCCCGACGCTGGAGGCCTTCGCCGCCGCGGAGCCGGAGGACGTGGAGCCCTACGTCCGCTCCTGCGGCTTTTTCCGCGCCAAGGCGCGCGACATCGTGATGAGCGCGCGGATGCTCTGCGCGCGCTTCGGCGGCAGCGTGCCCGGCACGATGGAGGAGCTGCTGACGCTCCCCGGCGTCGGGCGCAAGACCGCGAACCTCATTTTGGGCGACATTTTCGCCCGCCCCGGCGCGGTCGTCGTGGACACCCACTGCATTCGCCTCAGCAACCGCCTCGGTCTTGTTGACGGGCTGAAAGAGCCGGAGAAGATCGAGCGCGTGCTGCGCGCGGCGCTGCCCCCGGCGGAGACGAACGACTTCTGCCACCGGCTCGTGCTCCACGGCCGCGCCGTCTGCACCGCGCGGAGACCCGACTGCGGCCGCTGCTGCTGCCGGATGTATTGCAGGACTTTTACCATCGGTTAACAAGGGCGCGCACGGTTTTGGCGATCCCGGCGGCGCCCATGCTGCGTCATCAGCCTTGGAAATACACAAAGTATTCCCTGCGGCTGATTCCTTGCCTGAACGCCGCCGGAAACGCCAAAACTGCTTCGCACCTGACAGCGCTGCGCGCTGACAGGCGTGCGTGCCCTTGTCAACCGATGGTACAGGAGAATAAAGGAACAGTTATGATAGAACAAAACGCAAAAAAGATCGAACGCGCCGCGCTCTGCGGGCTCGCGGCGGACTGCTTCGCGCCCGGCGAGAGCTCTACGGAGGTCAGCATGGCGGAGCTGCGCGCGCTGGTGGAGACCGCCGGCGGCGCCGCCGTCGCGGAGCTGATGCAGAATCGCGCGGCGCCGGACCCCCGCAGCTTTATCGGCGAGGGCAAGGTCGCCGAGCTCAAGGAGATCGTGCAGAATAATGACTGCGATCTCGTCGTGTTCGACAACGAGCTCTCGCCCTCCCAGATGCGCGTGCTGAACGAGGACCTCGGCGTGAAGGTCATGGACCGCAGCGGGCTCATTCTGGACATCTTCGCCCAGCGCGCCCGCACGCGCGAGGGCCAGCTTCAGGTGGAGCTCGCACAGTATAAATATCTGCTGCCGCGCCTGCTCGGTATGTGGACCCACCTCGAACGGCAGGAGGGCGCGATCGGCACCCGCGGTCCCGGCGAGACCCAGCTCGAAAGCGACCGCCGCCACATCCGCCGCAAGATCCAGAAGCTCGAAGAGGAGCTCGCCGAGGTGCGCAAAAACCGCGCCACCCAGCGCCGCCGCCGCGAGAAAAACGGCGTGCCCGTCGTGGCGCTCGTGGGCTATACGAACGCCGGGAAGAGCACGCTCCTAAACCGGCTCACGGGCAGCGACATCCCCGCGAACGACCGCCTTTTCGACACGCTGGACACCACGACCCGCCGATTGATGGTCGACGAGGTGCAGGAGGTGCTGCTCTCGGACACCGTCGGCTTTATCCGCAAGCTGCCGACCCATCTTGTCGAGGCGTTCAAGGCGACGCTGGAGGAGCTCGCCTTCGCCGACGTGCTGCTCCATGTGATCGACATGAGCTCCGACGAGTGGGAGAGTCAGGCTGCCATCGTGGACGACCTCATTGCCCAGCTCGGCGCGGAGGGCACGCCCTGCATCCGCGTTTATAATAAGTGCGACCTCTGCCCCGGCGTGCTGCCGCGGGAGGCGGACGCCGTCTGCATCTCCGCCCGCACGGGCGAGGGCACGGCGGAGCTGCTCGAAAAGATCAGCGCCGCCCTCGGCCGCGGCAAGCGCCGCGCCGTGTTCTGCATCCCCTTTGCAAAGGGCGCGCTCGTCCAGACGCTCCATGACGAGGCGGCGGTGCTCTCCGTGGACTACACGGAGACCGGCACGCGCGTCGAGGCGATCGTGAAGCCGGAGCTCTGGGCAAAGCTGCGCGCGTATGCGGAGGGGGAGGCATGAGCGATTTTCTGGTGCCCGCCGCCTTCGGCGAGGCGGAGCTGACGGAAAAGCGCTCGCGCTTTCTCGCGCGCGTCTGGCATGTGGAGACGGAAGCCGAGGCGCTCGGCTGCATCGAAAGGATGAAAAAGCAGCACTACGACGCGCGGCACAACTGCTTCGCCTACGCCCTGCGCTCCGGCGCGATGCGCTGCGGGGACGACGGCGAGCCGCAGGGCACCGCGGGCCAGCCGATCCTGAACGTCTTCCGCGCCGGCGGCGTGACGGACTTCTGCTGCGTCGTGACGCGCTATTTCGGCGGCATTCTGCTCGGCGCGGGCGGACTCGTGCGCGCTTATTCCGGCGCGGCGAAGCTCGCGCTGGACGCGGCGGGGCTCGCGCGCTCGGCGCGCTGGGAGACGCTGGAGCTTGCCGTGCCTTACCCGCTGCTCGACCGCGTCCGCCGTCTGGCGGAGACGAGCGGCGCGGCGGAGGAGTCCGCCGATTACGGCGCGCTCGTCACCTTAACGCTCCTGCTCCCCGCCCCCGACGTCCCCCGCTTCGCCGCCGCCCTCCGCGAGCTCACCGCCGCCGCAGTAGAGCCGGTCCCGAAGGGCGAGCGCTGGAGGAGCGAG
Source organism: Pseudobutyrivibrio sp. (assembly GCA_963605115.1). Lineage (GTDB taxonomy): Bacteria > Bacillota > Clostridia > Oscillospirales > Oscillospiraceae > SVKR01. The sequence goes on from CAVCTM010000057.1 coordinate 4,461, forward strand.
CGGGTTTAGCTCGTAAAAAAAACAGCCTCCGCGGAGCGGAGGCTGTTTTTTTAGTGAAGGAGTGAAGGTGCGCAATTTAAAGGCCTCCCTGTGAAAGGCACCCCCAGTGCGCACACTGGGGGCGCGCACAGCAGAGGCTGTCAGCCGAAGGCTGACTGGAGGGTTGTAAGCTTCCGTGATAGCCAAGCTTGGCGTTTGCGCAAGCTTGGCAACAACCCCTCAGTCGCGCTTCGCGCGCCAGCTCCCCTTGCACTTCGGGAGCCTTTAAAATCGCAGCTCGCAGAGTTCTTTGACAGTCTCAACAGTCTCCGCTCCGCGGAGACTGTTTTTTTAGTGAAGGAGCGAAGCCAAGGAATGCCCGCGATACCGGCGCTGTCCGATATTTTCCCCTCTGCCGAAAGCGGCGGCGCGATTTTGTGTGTTTTCGATAAATCGCGTATTTTGCTTGACGATGGATCGTTCGAGTGCTATAATTGGCATAGTGCTTTATGCATGAGATCAAGAAAAAAGAGGGAGATCGAGAATGAAAAAGATCATGTCAATTCTTCTTGCCGCGCTGCTGGCTGCGTCCCTTGCCGCCTGCGGCGGGACGCAGTCCGGCGAGGTGAAGGCTCCGTCGACCGTTGCGCCGAGCGGGGTTTATGACGCCGTGAGGACCGACACGGAGCCGACCGAAAAGCCCGCCGTGGACCCGACGCCGGCTCCGGCGCCGGAGCGCGCGGAGGCAGCCATCGAGGAGACGGTCCTGCTGGACGAGGCAGGCGTGAAGATCACCGCCAGGAGCCTGAACACCGATTCGCTCTTCGGACCGCAGCTGAAGCTCCTGATCGAAAATAATTCCGGCAAGGACCTTACTGTCCAGAGCCGCGACAGCTCCGTGAACGGCTACATGGTGGATACCCTGATGAGCGTGGACGTCGCCGACGGGAAAAAGGCGAACGACACGATGACCTTTCTGAGCTCCGATCTGGAGCTCTGCGGGATCGAGACGATCGCCGACATGGAGTTTTCCTTCCATATCTTCGAGTCCGACGGCTGGGACACCTATCTGGATACGGCACTCATCCCGCTGAAGACCTCCGCGGCGGACGGCTATCATTATGTCTATGACGACAGCGGCGACCTCGCCTACGAGGGAAGCGGCGTGAAGATCGTCGTCAAGGGCCTTTCGGAGGATGACTCCTTCTTCGGACCCAGCGTCATCGTTTATATCGAGAACAGCGGCGACCGCGCCATCACGGTCCAGACGCGCGACACCTCCGTGAACGGCTTTATGGTCGACTCGATCTGCTCCACGGACGTGACGCCCGGAAAGCGCGCGATCGACGGCATCACCTTTATGTCCTCCGATCTGGAGGAGAACGGGATCGAGAGCATCGAGGACGTGGAGCTCTCCTTCCACATTTTCGACGCGGACAGCTGGAACACCATCGCGGACAGCGAAAAGATCACGATCACCTTCGGCTGATACTACATTAAGATTTCGGACGGCACTTTTGTGCCGTCCTATTTTTTGCCGCCGTACCCCCTTGGCTCTCCCCCTGGGAGAGCTGTCGGCCGGTCGAAAAACTGAAAAATTCGCCTTCCGCCGCAGTGATAAAATTTTTCCCCAACTTCCCTCTTGACAGACCGCCGCGCATGTTGTATAGCTGTATTAACACAGCTAATACAGCTACAACACTTGAGCGAGGTGAACGATGCGTGTTTGCGGTCAATTACCGGGATCCGCGGCCGATCTATGAGCAGATCAAGGATGAGCTGCGGAAAATGATCATCTCCGGCGTGGTAGCGCCGGACGAGAAGCTGCCGAGCGTGCGCGAGCTGGCGCAGCAGCTCGCCATCAACCCGAACACCATCCAGCGCGCTTACCGCGAGCTGGAGCAGAGCGGCTACATTTACTCCGTGGCGGGCAAGGGCAACTTTGCCGGGACCCACAGCGAGGTGGACGCGGAGCGGCGGCGCGAGCTGCTGGGCGTTCTGGCGGAGACGGCGCGGGAGCTGCGCTTTTTAGGCGCGGACGAGGCGGAGATCGCCGCGGCGGTGAAAGCAGAAGGAGGAGAGAGAGCATGATCGAAGTAAAAAACCTGACGAAGCGCTTTGACGGCTTCGCGGCGCTGGACGGGCTCACGATGACCGTGCCGACCGGCTCCGTTTACGGGCTCGTCGGACCCAACGGCAGCGGCAAGAGCACCGTCATCCGCCACATTATGGGCATTTTCCGCCCGGACAGCGGCGGCGTGTTCATCGACGGCGCGCCCGTCTACGAAAACCCGACGGTCAAGTCGCGCATGGCGTATATCCCGGACGACATCTTCTATTTCGTCCAGTCGAGCATGCGCGACATGATGCACTATTACCGCGGCATTTACCCGACCTTTGACATGGAGCGCTACGAAAAGCTCCGCGAGGTGTTCGGGCTGAACGAAAAAATGCCCATCCGCCGGATGAGCAAGGGCATGCAGAAGCAGGCGGCGTTCTGGCTCGCGATGTGCCTGCGGCCGGAGGTGCTGGTGCTCGACGAGCCGGTGGACGGGCTCGACCCCGTGATGCGGCGGCAGGTCTGGAGCCTGCTGATGGCGGACGCCGCGGAGCGCGGCGTGACCGTGCTCGTCAGCAGCCACAATCTGCGCGAGCTGGAGGACGTCTGCGACCATGTGGGCATTTTGGACCGCGGCAGGCTGCTGCTGGAGCGCTCGCTCAGCGAGCTGCAGGAGAACATCACGAAGGTCCAGCTCGCGCTGCCGGACGAGCGGCCGCTGCCGGAGGATCTGGAGCTTGTTCACGAGACGGTGAACGGCAGACTGCGGACGCTGATTTTGCGCGGCGATCCGCAGGAGACGCTGGCGCGGCTTCAGGAGATGCAGCCGCTGTTCCTCGACGCGCTGCCGCTGACGCTGGAGGAGATCTTTATTTATGAGCTGGGAGGTGCCGATTATGCGGTCAAGGATATCCTGCTTTAACAAAACCCTGTTTTTTAAGAATATCACCCGTTTCTGGCCGCTCTGGACCGCTTATCTTGCGATCTGGTGCCTCGTGCTGCCGCTGCCGATTTTGTCCTCGCGCAGCTATTACGGCGAGTATCCGATCCGCGCGGAGAGCTATGTGCTGAGCACCGCGCTCTACGGCGGCATCGCGATGACGGCGGTGTTCGCCGTGCTGATGGCGATGGCGGTGTGGAGCTTCCTCTATAACGCCCGCGCCGCCCATGGCGCGGCGTGCCTCCCCGTCCGGCGCGAGGGGCTTTTCGTCTCCGCGGCGCTCGGCGGCTTTGTCCCGCTCGCGGCGGCGAACGTCGTCGTGTTCCTGCTCGCGTTCGCGGCGGAGGCGGCGGCTGGCTGCCTGAACCTCGGCGTGCTGGGCGAGTGGCTCGGCGCGGTGACGCTGATGCTCGTCTTTTTCTACGGCTTCGCCTGCTTCTGCGCCCAGCTCACGGGCAGCATCGTGGTCCTGCCGCTGCTTTACGGTGTGCTGAACGTCGTCATCTGCGGCGTCGTCCAGCTGGGGCGCGCGCTGCTGTGCCTGTTCCTTTACGGCGCGGACTCCAGCATGAGCTTTGACCTCAGCGGCTATTTCTCCCCCATCGTCGCGATGATCGCGCGCCTTGCTGCCGATGACATCTACGTGCGGGACGCGCTGACCGGCGAGTGGATCGTCACGGGCTACACCTTCTCCGGCTGGGGGCTGCTCGCGGTCTATGCCGCCGTGGGCGTCGCCTTCGGCATCGCGGCGCTCTGCCTGATGCGCCGGCGGCGCATGGAGTCGGCGGGCGACGTCGTTGCCGTGCAGGTGTTGAAGCCCATCTTCCGCTGGTGCATGGCGCTCGGCTGCGCGCTCGGCCTCACCTGCCTCATCCTCGTCATCGCGTTGGGCGGCGGCGAGATGCGCCATCAGATGACGCTGTTCATCACGGTCGTCCTGCTGCTGCTCGGCGGTGCGTTCATCGGCTGGTTCGCCGCGGAGATGCTCATCCGCAAGTCCTTCCGCGTGTTCCGGCGGCACTGGGGCGGCTTCGGGCTCTGCTGCCTCGCGCTCGTGGCGCTGATGCTCTGCACGGAGCTGGACGTGTTCGGCTATGAGCGCCATATTCCCGCGGCGGACGAGATCGAGGCGGTCACGATCGTCGGCAGCGGCGAGGGCGTGACGCTCATCGAGCCGGAGTCCATCGAGCTCGCCCGCGCCTTCCATCAGGGCATCATCGATCATAAGCCCCGGCAGGATCAGGGCAGCGGCACGCTTTTCTTTGACTATTACGCCCGCAATCTGACCCCGTGCAGCCTGCGCTACCGCCTCAAAAACGGCAGCACCGTCACCCGCAGCTATTCGCTGCCCTATGACCCGGCGGACGCCGACGGCAGCGACGCCGCGGCGATGCAGGCGCTGCTGAACTGCCCGGAGGCGATCGCGGACCGCAAGCAGACCAACATCGAGATCACGGAAAAGACCCTCATCGCCGGCTCCGTCAGCGCCGTGATGAGCGCCGAGGAGTGCGCCGCCGCGGAGGGCTTCGCCGACGGCGCGGAGTATATCCTCTGCATGGCATACGGCTTCACCCCCGACGAGGCAGCCGCGCTCAGCGAGCGCGAGCGCAACCAGCGCGTGAACGGCTATGTGCTCGACTGCGCATGGAACTCCGGCGTGTTCCTGAGCACGCTCTCCGAGGACGGCGAGCCGATGACCTACAGCGTCGGAGACGGCGCCGACATCGCCCCGCGGGACTATATGTTTGACCTTGCAAACGCCTATTTCTACTATAGCTTCGAGTTTTCCGCCCGCGAGCTGCTGGACCTCTACCGCACGGCGGTGGAGCCCGACATCGCCGACGGCACGCTCGGCCGCGTCTGGATCCTCGACGGCGACGCGAGCTACGACACCGGCGTCTATCAGGCGAACATCGACCTCTCCCTGCGCGACTTCCGCCCCGACGGCAAGGAGGTCTACGAGACCTTCTCCACCACCCCGACGGTGGACGCAAGCCGCACCGCCGCATGGCTGGCCACCCACGGCGTCCGGCTGCACACGGTGGGGGAGCTGCGGTGAATATCTGAAAAAAGAGACCGGGCATCCGGCCTCTTTTTCGCATGAAGGTCAATGCGGCGAAACCGCACGAATTTAAAGGCCTCCCTGTGCAAGGGAGGCTGTCACGGCGAAGCCGTGACTGGAGGGTTGTAAGCTTTCGAAACATCCGAGCTTGGCGTTTGCGCGAGCTTGGTAACAACCCCTCAGTCGCGCTTCGCGCGCCAGCTCCCCTTGCACAGGGGAGCCTTGAAAGGGTGCCGCTTCGCGGCGATAATTTTAAAACCCCGCCCCGGTCCCATGGCAGCCGCCGAGAGACCGGGGCGGCGGCTTATTCACGGCAGATACGCCGCGGGGTCCACGCTTTTTCCGTCCAGACTCATCGAGAGGTGCAGGTGGCTGACCTGCCCGATCTCGCAGAGGGCGGTGTCGCCGACGGCGCCGAGGACCTGCCCGACGCCCACGTGGTCGCCGACGGCGACGGTCGGCTGGGCGGCGAGGTTCGCGTAGGTCGTGACGAGCCCGCTGCGGTGGGTCAGCTGGACCGTGGTGCCGAGAAGATCGTCGGCGAACACCGCGGTGACGGTCCCGTCGCTCACCGCCTTGACCTGTGTGCCCTGCTCGGCGGCGATGTCCACGCCGTCATGGGTGCGCCAGTCGCGCATCGTGGCGCTGTAGGCGAGGGCGTCCATGCTGTAGGGCGCGTCCACGGGTCCCGCGACGGGCCAGATATAATATTCCTTCGCCTCCACCGCCGCGGGCGTGGTCTGCTCGGTCTTCTCCTCCGCCGCGGGGATGGGGTCGGAGGGAATCTCCACATGCGCGTCCCCGGCGGGCTCCGTCGCCTCCGGGCGCAGCACGGGCTGAACGTTGTCGACCTGCACCGCGTCGTCCGGGCCCGTGTAGGAGACGGACGCGCCGGATTCCTCCGCACTGCCGCCGCCGAGCATGCTCCAAGCCGAAACGCCGATCACCGCCGCGCAGAGCACGAGCACGATGTAAAAGCCTTTTCCGGCGAGAAACGCTTCGAGCCGCGCGCCAAAGGGTTTTCCTTTTTTCTTATCCATCAAGCAATTACCTCCAAGCCTTTCGTTTGCAAATTTCTGCCTGTGTCGGTAGTTTTGCCGCGGGCGCAGAAATTTATACCTCCGGCGCGGAGAGATTTTGTCGATTGACAAAGCGTGGAGGTAGGTTTAGAATATCTGGATATGAACGAAGAAAAGAGACACATTATGGATCACGATCACGACGCCCCCGGCGGCGTTCCGGTCTACGAGGCGGGCGCGTGCGATGTCGCCGTCATCGGCGCCGGGCATGCCGGGATCGAGGCGGGGCTCGCCGCGGCGCGGCTTGGGCTCCGGACCGCGGTGTTCACTATCAATTTAGACGCCGTGGGCAACATGCCCTGCAACCCCGCGATCGGCGGAACGGGCAAGGGCCAGCTCGTCCGCGAGCTGGACGCCCTCGGCGGCGAGATGGCGCGCGCGGCGGACACCGCCGCCATCCAGTACCGGATGCTCAACCGCGGCAAGGGTCCCGCGGTCCACTCCCTGCGCGCCCAGTGCGACCGCCGGCGCTATCAGGAGCTCATGAAGCACACGCTGGAGCGGCAGGAGAATTTAACGCTCCGCCAGGCGGAGATCGCCCGCATCGAGACGGACGGACGCGGCGCGGTCTGCGCCGTCGTCACGGCGAACGGCGCGCGCTGGCGCTGCCGCGCGGCGGTGCTCGCGACGGGGACTTATCTCCGCGCCCGCACCATCGTCGGCGAGGCGCTCCGCGATTCCGGACCGGACGGGCTCGCCGCGGCGAAAATGCTGACGGATTCGCTGCTCGCGCTCGGTCTGCGCCTCCGGCGCTTCAAGACCGGGACGCCCCCGCGCGTGAACCGCCGCAGCGTCGATTTTTCCCGGATGGAGGTCCAGCGCGGCGACGCGGACATCGAGCCGCTCAGCCTTTCGACGGACCCCGCCGCCTGCCGCAATCTGCGCGAATGCTATCTCACGTGGACCAACGAGGCGACCCACGCCGTCATCCGTGAGAACTTGAGCCGCAGCCCGATCTATTCCGGCGTCATCGAGGGCGTCGGTCCGCGCTACTGTCCGAGCATCGAGACGAAGGTGCTGACCTTCCCGGACAAGACCCGCCACCAGCTTTTCATCGAGCCGATGGGACTGGACACCGAGGAGCTTTATATTCAGGGCTTCTCCTCCTCCATGCCGGAGGAGGTGCAGCTGCGCATGCTCCGCACGCTGCCGGGGCTGGAGCACGCGGAGATGATGCGCACGGCTTACGCCATCGAATATGACTGCGTGGACCCGACGGAGCTTTTCCCGACGCTGGAGTGCAAAAAGGTCCCCGGACTTTACGGCGCGGGCCAGTTCAACGGCTCCAGCGGCTATGAGGAGGCGGCGGCGCAGGGCTATGTCGCGGGCGTGAACGCCGCGCTGAAAATTCTGGACCGCCCGCCGCTCATCCTCCGCCGCAGCGACGGCTATATCGGCACGCTCATCGACGATCTCGTCACGAAGGGCACGGAGGAGCCTTACCGCATGATGACCTCCCGCACGGAGTATCGCCTCCTGCTGCGGCAGGATAACGCCGACGAGCGGCTGACCGCCATCGGAAACCGCGTCGGGCTCGTCAGCGACGAGCGGCTCGCGGCGGTGGAGGCGAAATACGCCGCCGTCCGGCGCGAGATCGCGCGGCTGGAGCACACGGGCGCGGCGCCCTCCGCGGAGCTCAATGCGATGCTCGCCGCGCGCGGCACCGCCCCGGTGACGAACGGTGCCCCGCTCGCGGAGCTGCTGCGCCGCCCCCAGCTCGATTACGCCGCGCTCGCGCCCTTTGATCCGGAGCGCCCTGCGCTGGAGCGCGCCGTGTGGGAGAGCGCGGAGATCCGCATCAAATATGACGGCTATATCCGCCGCCAGCTGCGGCAGGTGGAGGAGTTTTCCCGGCTGGAGGGCAAACGCCTTCCGCCGGATCTCGACTATGCCGCCGTGCCCGGTCTGCGGCTGGAGGCGCGGGAAAAGCTCGCCGCCGTGCAGCCGGAGAACTTCGGGCAGGCGAGCCGCATTTCGGGCGTCAGCCCGGCGGACGTGGCGGCGCTGATGGTGTATCTGGAGGGGAAAAAGACATGAAAAAGGTCGTTCTCGGACTTTCCGGCGGCGTGGACAGCGCCGTCAGCACGCGCCTGCTGCAAAATGCGGGCTACGAGGTCCACGGGCTGTTTCTCGATATCGGCAATCCCGTGTCGCGCGCGGACGCGGAAGCCGCCGCCGCCTCGCTCGGCGTGGAGCTCACGGTCGCGGACATCGCCGCGGAGCTGGAGCGGGAGGTCTGCGCACCCTTCGCCGCGAGCTATCTGCGCGGCGAGACGCCGAATCCCTGCATCCTCTGCAACCCGGCGGTGAAGTTCCGGCATCTCTGCGACCGCGCGGACGCGCTCGGCGCGGACTATATCGCCACGGGCCACTATGCCCGCACCGAGGACGGAAAGCTGCTCCGCGCGATCAGCAGCAAGGACCAGAGCTACATGCTCTGCCGCCTCCGCCCGGAGCAGGTGCGGCGGCTCATCCTGCCGCTCGGCGAGTTTGAAAAAACGCACACGCGCCTTCTGGCACGGGAGTTCGGGCTCCCGGTCGCGGATAAGCCGGACAGCATGGAGATCTGCTTCATCCCGGACAAGGACTACGCTGCGTGGCTCTCCCGCCGCGGCGCGCTGCCGGAGCCGGGGGAGTTCGTCTGGAACGGGACCCCCGTCGGACGGCATGAGGGCATCCACCGCTGGACCGTCGGCCAGCGCATCCCCGGCGTTTATGACGGCGCGGCGCTCTATGTCGTCGCTCTCCGCCCCGAAACGCGCGAGGTGCTCGTGGACCGCAACGAGGCGCTGATGCGCCGGGAGTTCACCGCGCATAGCTTCAACTGGCTCATCGACGCGCCGAATGCCCCCGTCTCCGGCGCGGTCAAGGTGCGCCACAGCCGCGGCGACGGCGCGCCCTGCACCGCCGAAGCGCTCGGCGGCAGCCGCGTCCGCTTCACGGTCCCCGGCGCCGTCCGCGCCCCCGCGCCGGGCCAGTCCGCCGTGCTCTATGACGGCGATCAGGTCCTCGGCGGCGGGTTTATCGAATGAAATGAAAAAAAGTCCCGGCAGAGCCGGGACTTGACAAGACGCGCAGGAGTGGGTATAATAAGTGTTGAAAAGGGCGCTGCGACAAGCGGTTGGCCCTGACAGGAAATGGCTTTTTAGTTTAGACTAAAGAAACCGTCACTTGGCAGAGTGGCGGTTTCTTTTTGCTTTTTTTAGACCGAGGGGTCTCCGCAGTTCTGAAATTCCCCCTTTTTCGCATAGGATGAAGGGACGGATGCGGGGAGGAGGTCGCGGCTATGCGCTTATCGGAGCTTCGGAGCAAGGAGATCATCAACATCAGCACCGGGCAGCGGCTGGGCTTTGTCTGTGACGCGGAGCTGCTTGTGCCGGAGGGGACGGTGAAGGCGCTCATCGTGCCGGGACCCTGCCGGTTTTTCGGGCTGTTCGGGCGCGAGCCGGATTTTCTGATCCCCATGGACTGTATCTCCCGCATCGGGGAGGATATTATTCTGGTGGAGATCGCCGGGGCGTGCGAGCGCAGCAAGCGGGGGAGGAAGCAGTATTTTTAGGGCTTGGAGCG
>CAVCTM010000058.1:0-14052 GCA_963605115.1 Pseudobutyrivibrio sp.
ATACGTTTCCACTGGGCTGGCATTGGTCAGCTCTGGTTGTGTTGCGCTTTTCTGCTCTTCTCCACCTTTGCAATGAAACCGACAGATGCGCTGCGCTTCAGTCCTAACTTTTACAAACGCCTATTTTTTCCTTCCGAAAACGCCCGCGAGGACCCACGCGAGGGTGAGCGCCGCGGCAGCCGCGAGCGCCCAGAGCGCGCAGACCAGCTTTCCCTTCCAGCCGAAGCTGCGGACGATCTGCTGCGCCGTATGGACCTGCTCCGCCGTCGCCTCCGGCTCGTCGGCGCAGCGCGCGCCGCGGACGAGCATCCGGTGGGTGTTGACGCCGTAAGGCGTGCATCTTTTAAAGGCCTCCGAAGTGCAAGGGAGGCTGTCAGCGCGCAGCGCTGACTGGAGGGTTGTAAGCTGCCGTCAACAACTAAGCTTCCGGCTTTTGCTTCGTAGGGGGCGTCGTCCTCGACGCCCCGCTTGCAGGAAGCGCGGATGGAGACGGAAGCAGCGGGATGAAAGAGGACGCCATCCCCTACGCACCAATCATCCAAGCTTGACGTTTGCGCAAGCTTACAACCCCACAGTCTCGGCTGCGCCGCGCCAGCTCCCCTTGTACTTTGGAAGCCTTTAAACCTCACGCCTCGCTGCTCTTGCGGCGGCGAAGGAAGAGGAGGACGGCGGCCATGAGGACCACGCCGCCGACGGTGAACAGCGCGGTGCCGACGCCGCCGGTGGTCGGCAGGATCGGAGTGGAGCTGTTTTTCAGACCGAAGTCAAAGCGGTTGAGCTCCGCGGCGTTGACGCTGTTGCCGTTGACGAGCAGGCGGTCGTCCGTATGGACGGCGACGATGCTGGTCGCACCCGCATCGAGGTGCCCCGTCAGCGCCTCGCTGACGCGCGCGGCGGAGAGCTCAAGGCGGAAGTCGCCGTTCGGGGCGTAATAGCCGCTGGGGACCGTGGTCTCCTCCAGATAATAAGCGCCGACATCCAGCCCGCGGACAACGCAGGGGGCGGCGAGCTCCGTGACGACAGAGTCCGCGGCGTCGCTGTCCGCGGCGGGGCGGTAATAGTCCCCGTCCTTCACGAACTTCAGCGCGGCGGTGTGGGCGGCGTCGCCGTAAACGGTGAAGCCCGCGCCCGCGACGGGCTTGAAGGCGGAGTTTTCGTCGTTCGGGTCCACGCGCTCGGTGGAGTATTTGCGGAGCTCGAAGGCGTAGTTATAAACGGTGGTCTCGCTCGCGGACGTGACCTTGACGTTTTCCGGCTCAAGGTCCGTGGCGTAAGTCAGGCTGACGGCGTTTTTCGCGTACTGCACGGTGGCGCCGGTCCCGGCGTCCGCGGTGCGGAGCGTCTGCGCCGCTTCGGGCATCACGACGGCGCTGTAGCGGACATAGGCGTCCACGGTGCCGGCGGCGGCGGAGAGGACCTTGCCGTAATCGAGGGCGAGCTCCACGGTCTGCTTGCCGTTTTCGTAGTTGCCGACGGTCTCGGCGAGGGCGTCGGCGACCACGCTCTCAAAAAGGTCCGTCGTCCCGGCGCGGTAGACCTTCGCGCTGCCGGCGACGTATTTCACGCCGTCGAGCTCGTCGGTCAGCGTGAGCGTGGGCATGTCGTGGATGCCGGTGTACTGCGGGATCTGGACGCGGACATAAAACTCCACGGTCTCGCCGACGGGGGCGGCGGCGCTGGACTTCCACTCCGCGCCGATCCCCGTGTCGTCGCGCACCTGCTTATGGATCTCCGGCGCAGCGGCGTGCTTGGCGTTCATCTCCGGGGCGTCGCTGTCAAGCTGCGTGCCGCCGCCGAAGACCGTGACCTCGCCGTCCTTCACACGGACGAAAACGCTCATCGGGCGGTAGATCTTGCTGTTTTCCGCGGTGGTCGCGACGAGGAGCAGATAATAACCCGGCTGGAGCGTCAGGGTGACCTTGCCGTCCCCGTTCGCGATGTCGGTCACGGGGTCGGCGGGCAGCGTGTAGCCTTCATGCCCGGCGACGGCGGCGGCGCCGTAAGTGCCGAGGAGGTTCGCGATGCCGTCGGCGTTCATGGTCTCCAGATAGCCCTCGCGCGTGTGGTTCCCGCGGAAGTGGTCGACGAAGGTACCGAAGTCATCGTAGTAAACATAGCTGTTGTAGCTCGCGTCGTAGCTGATGAGGCGGTAAGCCTTGACGGTGTCGCCCGCGGCGATCTCGCCGACGGTGACGGTGGGATTCGTAATCGTGACCGCCTGTTCGTCCTCGCCGTCATCGGCGGAGACGCCGGGGGCGCAGAACAGGACAAGCGCGCAGAGCAGTGCGAGCGTGAGGACCAGCGCGAGCGTTTTCTTCAGTGTGACATTCATTTTTGGGATTCGTTCCTTTCTGTAGATTTTATTGCATTTGATGTATGTAAAAGCCTCTGCGGGGAAAAACAGGTCCCCGCGGGGATGCTTACGGGCTTTTTCGCCGCCGCGCGAGCAGCAGCCCCGCCGCGGCAAGCGCCATCAGCGCCGCGCCGAGCGCCATTAAGGGATAAATGCCCGGTCCGCCGACGCTCGGAAGGACCCGGAGCGGCTCGTTTCGGACCGTCAGCGTCCAGCAGCCGCCCTCCGGACCGGAGAGCGACCAGAGCGGGAGCGCCTCCGGCTCCAGCAGCGTTATCGCGCCGCCGGAGGCACGCAGCGTCGCGATCGACGTGCTCCGGACGAAGCCGGGCGGCGCCTCCGTCTCCTCGACGGTATAGTCGCCCGCAGGGAGCGCGTCGAGGCGGACGCAGCCTTCGCCGTCCACGGCGAAGGAGCCGTAGGGCTTATCGTTGCGCCAGAGCGTGAACACCGCGCCGGTCAGCGCGCCGCCGCCGGGGTCGGTCTTGCGGAGGAGCAGGCTCATCTGCGACCGGTTCGTGATCGCCGGGAGGACGGAGCCGTCCGCGGCATAGACCGCGGAGCCCGTCGCGCGCACGGCGACGCGCCACTGGTCGCTGCGCGCGGCATAGCCCGCGGGGGCGGCGGTCTCGCGCAGGTAATAGGTCCCGACGGGCAGGGGCTCGAACGCCGTGATCCCGCCGCTGTCGCTCACCGCCATAGCCACCGCCGTTTTGCAGGCGGCGTCGGCATAGAGCGTGAACTCCGCGCCCGCGAGCGGGCTGCCCCGCTCGTCCGTTTTGGCGAAGCTGACCTCGCCGCGCACCGGCGCGTTTTCCACGCGCAGCAGCAGCGCGTCGGCATAGCGCGGCGTGCCGTCCGGAGCGATCTGCACCGGCTCGGCGTCAAAAAACTCGCTGTCGCACCAATACTGCGGGTCCGGATGGGACACAGCATAGTCGGCGTAGCCGTCCGCGGCGTCCGCGCCGGGGTCATACGCCGTGGAGCCGATCATGGTCTCGCGCAGCGAATACGCCGCGATGCCGCCGTCCAAGAAAAGCGGCAGATCGGTCCATGTATAGCTCCAGCCGTTTTCGGCGCTCAGCACCTGCGTGTATTCCGTGCCGGTCATCTTCACGCCGGAGCGCCAGAGCTCCACGGTGACGGTATCCTCCGCCGCCGCGCCGCCGGACCAGAGCGTTTCCGCCGTCACGGACACATAGCGCCGCGAGGTGTTGCGAAGCGTGTAAACGCTGCCGGAGCCGCTGAGCCAGCCGCCCTCCGGCGGCTCGGCATCGCCGCCGTCCGCGACCGCGGCGGAGAAGGCAACCGCGCCGTCGTCCGTGACGGTGAGCGTGAGCTCCGACGCGCCAAAATAGCCGACGGGCACGCGCTCGCGCAGGGAATAGACGCCCTCGGTCGTGCCGTTTAAGGGCGGGAGGCGGAGATAGGGCCGGCCGCCGGCGTCCGTCTCCAGCACGCCGTCGGGCACCGCCCCGGTGTATTCGCCGAGGTCGACATCCGGCAGCTGCTCCGGGTCCAGCGCATAGCAGCGCGACGAGCCCGGCACGCGGTAAACGGCAAGGGACGCCGCCGCGCTCCGGACCGTGAGGGTCTCGCCGGGCGTCTCCTCGGTGGGCTCCTCAACAAGCTCCTCCGTGGGCTCCTCTTCCTCCGGGACCTCCGGGATATCTTCGACCGGCGCGTCCTCCGCCGGTTCGGTCTCCGTTTCCTCTTCGGGCTCGTCCGCCGCGGCGTCGGCGCGGGCAAGGGTGAACTGCACGCCCGCGATGCCGTTTCCTGTGCCGCTGTCGATCTTGTGCAGCGTGAAGAGTCCCGCCTGCACATAGAGGTTTTCAAACGCCGCGGTCTGCACCGCGGCGCCCGGAACGTCGCCCGGATAGCTCTCCGCGGTCACGGCGACGGGTCCGGTGTAATCGAGAAAGCCCGCCGTCCGCGTCGCTGCCGCGGACGGCGTACTGCGCGCTCTGCTGCCAGTCGCCGGAGAGGACATAGCCCTCCTCGCCGACGAGGTATTCGCGCCCCTGCCGCACCGGGAGGACCCACGTGCAGGTGTCCGTCTCCGCGTCGCGGCTGTCCGCTTCGGCGAGCGCCAGCGTGAAGTCCGTGACGGTCTCGCCCGTCTCGGCGTCGATGTGCGCCACGGTGCCGGTCCATGTCTCCTTGACCGCGGCGATCGCGGCTTCGTCGCCGGCGAAGGTCTTCGTCACGGCGAGCCGCCCTGCCTTCACGACGAGAATGCCGTCTAAATGCCAGCCGTCGTGGAGCTCATATTTGAGCGTCGCCCAGCGGACCTTGAAGTGCTCGGTGGTCAGATTTTCATAAGGGCTCTTCACCCCGTCGATAAAATGGCGGAGTGGGTGGAGCGGAGATAGGCGAGGACCTCCTCGTCCGTCGGGAGATTCTCCAGCGTGGCGCCATGAAGGGGCTCTGTCGTCATGCCGCGGATCTGGGCGTCCACGGCGTAAGCCGTCGCCGCGGCGTCGATCTTCGCGGTGAGCAGGAAGGGCGACGCGGGCGAAAAGTCCAGCGACTCCGAGCCGAAAACGCGCGTTCCGAAGATCACGGGGGTGAAGTTTGCGCTGCCGTCGCCCGTGGCGTAGCCGTCTGTGAGGTTGTCCGCGATCTCGCAGGTCTTGTTGACGTAAAGGTTCACGCTCTCGATGCGGCCGAGCCCGTCCGCGGCGTGCCACGCCGCGCGCAGGTCGACAACGCCGTCGCCGTCGGCGTCCAGCGCTTCGAGCTCCGCGGCGGAGAAAACGGTCCCGGCGGGATAGACTGCGCCGGTCTCCGCCTCCCAGCCGCCGAAGGTGTAATAATAGCGGCGGCCCTTGTAGTTGCTCACCTGCGATTTGTCGAGCTGCACCTCGGTGCGGTCCGTGTCCGGCGCGGCGAGGGTGATGCCGCCGGTGCCGTCCGGCTGGGTCGTCCAGTAGGACGCCCCGCGGATCGCGGCGTCCGCGGTGATGACCTGCATCGAGGTGGGGTAAGAATACTGGGTCTGGTCGTGAGTGCTCCTGCCGAGGGGCTGGAGCCGTCCCGCGAGGGTCGCGGTGTAGCGGACGGAAAAGCCGTCCCGCTCCGCGATAAGGCGAATGCCGCGGACGGCTGCCGCGGCATAAAACGTGACCGTCCCATCCCCATTATCGCTGAGCACATCGCTCACGGGCGCGCCGGCCGCGGCGTCGCGCGCTTCCCAGCGGACGCCCTCCGGCGCCGGCAGAACGCAGGTCATTTCCTCCCCCACGGTGAAAATTTTCTCCTCCGGCAGCGTGCCCGCCGCGTAGACGAGCCCGTCGGGGTCGGAGATCTCCAGTGAATAAAAGCTGTTGTCCGCAAGCAGCTGCGTATCGCCGATCGGCTTTTTTTCCTCGAAGTAAGAGGCACTGGAGATCTCGTTTTTGGGGAGGTAGTAGAGGCAGGTATGCAGCTGCTTTTTGCTGTTGCCGAGTGGAATGAGAAGCTCCCCGTTTTCGCTTTCGCGCCGGGGAAGGATGTCCGCCCAGATCTGGCTGAGGTCGCCCTCGACCGTGTGGGCAAAATAGCGCTTGCCGGTGAGCGGGTCGTCCCCGCCCGCGAGATCCGCGGCGGCGAAGCCGTAGCCGGCGTAAATGCGCTGAAGCTCGTCCGCGCCGAAGATATCGCTCGTCTCCGTGACGCGGACGGTCTCCACGAGCCGCCAGCCGCCGTTCACGGCGGCGTAGCAGTCGACGTCCACGCCCGCCGCCGCGCGCACGGGCAGCGGCAGCAGGAGCATCGCCGAGAGCAGAGCGAGCACGCGGCGCAGAACATTCACTTTTCGCGCGCTGCGCTTCATCGCACTACCTCTCTGCAATGAAATGATCAAAAAAGATGGACCAGCCGCATGCTTTTCCCCTCAGAGCGCTCACCTGAGCGCCAAGGCGAAAAAATTGCGGCCGGTCCATCATGCGGGGCGAACGCCCCGGTTAGACACCATAGCTTTGCGTCCCCGTCTTTCGGCGGGTTTACCGATGGTATGAAGTTTTTCGTGATCACTACCTCTTGATTACTGAGACAGTGTAGCATAAGCTCCCGGAAAAATCAAGCCCCTATTTTTCGATTTTTTTCGGCGCCCTTCCACAACATGTGGATTGACGGAGAAAAAAACGGGACCATAATATAATAATTGTGTTATCATTGCTTACCGCATCTTTTATGGAACGGGGGGTGTCCCGATGAAAAGAAGAGTTTTTGCCGCCGTGCTCCTGCTGCTTCTGCTCTGCGGCTGCGGCGGCGCGGCGGAGGACGAGGCGCTGCCCGCGCTCGTCATCGGCGTGGACGATTTTGCGCCCTTCAACTATATCGACGCCGACGGCGCGGTCGTCGGCTTCGACGCGGAGCTCGCGGAGGAGGCGTGCCGCCGTCTCGGTTATGCGCCGGAATTCCGCCTCATCCCGTGGAGCGAAAAGACCGGGCTGCTTGAGCGCGGCGAGATCGACTGCATCTGGAGCTGCTACACTTTAACCGGGAGGGAGGACCTTGCCGCGGCGCTGACGGAGACGCTGCGCGCGATGGAAGCCGAGGGCTTCATCGCCGCGCTCGCGGAAAAATACGACCTCGCGCCGGCGGAGGAGTGAGAAGCGGATATGGAAAAACAGCCGAAAAAGTCCCCCGCCCCGCTCTCGCGCCGGGCGGGGTCTTTTTTTGGAGGGCTTGAGTATTGAATGCGCCAAAGGCGCATTCAATATTTAACCCCCCACGCCCGCAAACGCAAAACACCCCCCTCACCCCTCGGCGTACTGCCGATAGTAGAACGAAAACAGCAGATAAAACCGCTCCTCCGGGTCGGTGAGGTCGAGGGGCCAGAGCTCCTGGAGCTTTTCGAGACGGAGAAAGAGCGTGTTGCGGTGGATGAAGAGCTCGTCGGCGGTCTGGCTCTGGCGGCTCTCGTTGCGGAGATAGGTGAAAAGCGTGCGGTAATAGTCCGTGCCGTGGGCGGCGTCGTAGCTGCGGATGGCGGGGAGGGCGGGGTGGAGATAGCCCGCGCCGCCCTGCCCGGCGAGCAGCCGCGCGACCATGCGCATCGCCATATCCTGACAGCGGTAGAGCGTCCCCGCGACGCGCGGGGAGTGTTCGAGCGCGAGCAGCGCCTGCGCGTAAAACGCCGGGAGCGCACCGAGGTCCGTGAAATAGGTGCTGCCTGCGGCGCAGTAGTCGTTTTCCTTCAGCAGCCTGCCGAGCGTTTCGGAAAAGCTCTCCGGGCTCAGAATGTCCATGTTGCACAAGATCACCAGCCGCTTTTCGTACAAAACGGCGTAGACCCCGTGGCTCTTGTTGGAGAGCACGCGGCTTAGGTGGATGTCGTACTGGACCTGCCGCGTGGAGGACGCGGCGAGAAACAGCTGCTTGCGGCAGCCGGGCTCCCAGCCGAAGAGCGAGAGCTGGCGCTGGAGCACGGGCAGGCTCTCCGTGTCGCCGCCGAGCGTGCGCGCGAAGTAAGACGAGAGGCGGAACAGGTCGTCCCGGTCCGCGGCGGAGAAGATCCAGTTCTCCACGAGCCGGGTGAAAAGCTCGAAAAGATGGATCTGTCCCGGCGTGTGGTCGCGGTTGAGGGTCTTCATGATGACGGTGGCGAGGCGCTCGCCGCCGACTAAAATGTGCTTGCAGTGGCTCTTGGTCGGGAACACGCCCGCGGGGATGGGGAACACGCCGGTATAATAAAAGGTGTCCTTATAGATCTGGTTGAACTGGCGGATCTTGTCCACGGAGATGCTCTTCTGGCTCATGAGGTTTTCCCAGTCCTCCGCGGTCTCCACGGCGGAGAGGTCCGAGGAGTGGGCGACCTGCACCTGCGCCGCGTCGACGATCAGGATCGGCGCACGGAGCACGTCCGTCGCCATGCCGAGCAGCTCCGAGAGCGTGCAGCCGGAGGCGATCGCGGACTCGCAGGCGCTGTACCACTTGCCGTAATAGCTGAAGGCGTCCTGAATGCGGTTGAACACGCTGACAAGGTCCGTCGTCGCGAGGCGCACGGTGTCTCCGCGGCTGCGGAGCGTGATGCGCGCGTCGCCGTCGCCGAAGAAATCGTCCGACGCGCCGAGATAGAGCGCATAGTCCTCCTCCTGCGCGCCGGGCTGGAAAAGGCGCACGCCGGTGATGCCGATCTCTCCGCCCGTGATGTCCGATTCGGGCGACAGGTCGGCTAAAGCGTCGCATAATATCCAGAGACTGAGCTTCATAGAAAACCACAAATCCCTTCCAATTCACTGTGTTTTTGCACAGTGTTTTTTCTTTATTATAGCCCCGTTTTTTGCACTTTGCAAGAAGAAACTGTGCAAGCTGAACAGTGGTAGTGACTTCTCGTCCAAAAGGACTGTTCAGCGGCAACATTGTTTTGTGCAAAGTGTCGTTATATACTGAAGGCAGATAAGGAACCCCGGCGCGCTGCCGGAGACAAGAGAAGGAGTTTTGATTTTATGATCCGGAAGGTTACCGAAATGAAGCTGAACGTGCGCCCCGTGTTCGTCAACTTTGCGCACAAATATTACTACGAGGGCCCCTGCCGCATGTCCGGCGGCGAGACGCTGGAGCCCGGCTTCGACACGATGGTGAACGGCGCTATGATGAACGGCACGATGGAGGCGATCCGCGCCAACATGCCCGACTGCGTGAACCTGATGGAGCCGGTCAGCATCGAGTGTACCTGCGACTGGGACGTGCGCGAGGAGTATTTCGAGACGCTGCTCGCCGACCGCGACAGCGTGGACGTTTACCTCGCGGGCAACACCTTCGGCGCGGACACCGTGTTCAACGAGTTCGCGACCCGCTGCGGCAAGCCGATCTGCATCATCCCCAACATCTGGAACCCCGCGAAGAGCGGCTATCTCTTCTCCATGGAGCTCGACGTGATCTGCGAGCTGACGTGGGAGGACACCGTGAAGCGCCTCATCGCCCAGCACGCGAAGAAGGTCCTGCGCGAAGCGAACCTCATGCTCGTCCCGCGCTTTGACTCCGCCCTGCCGGTCGCCGGCGCGACGGACAGCTTCCCGAATCTGCGTGCCGTGACGGAAAAGCTCGGCGTCCACTTCCGCATCGTGAACGCCCACGAGATCCTCGATCAGATGCACCCGATCACCGCCGAGGGCAACCACACCACGCCGGGCCGCGCGACCCCGAACATCACCGCCGAGGAGATCGAGGAGCTCGGCCATGTCGCCGACGAGCTGATGGGCGGCGCGGAAGAGGTCGAGGTCGAAAAGGACAAGGTCGTCAAGAGCCTCATCGCCCACCGCGTCATCCAGAAGAACATGGAGCGCCTCGACTGCTCCGGCGTTGTCATCCCCTGCCCGGACATCTGCTCCACGCGCCGGCTGAACAAGGAGCAGTTCACCTTCTGCCTGACCCACTCCCTGAATCTTGAGCAGGGCATCCCGTCCTGCTGCGAATACGACGTGGCGTCCGCGGTCACGATGCTGGCGGAGATCGCCGTTTCCGGCAAGGCGCCTTACATGGGCAACACCCTGCCCCTCGTCTTCGGCGACGACCGCTCCCTCGTGAAGCAGCTCGCCAAGATGGTCCCGGAGAAGGACGTCGCCCGTCTTTCCGAGATGGATAACCTCTATGCCGTCGCCCACTCCACGCCCCACCGCAAGTTCCGCGGCATCCATGAGCCGAACGGCTCCTACGCGCTGCGCCACTTCGCCTATGACCAGCTCTTCGGCGCGGTCATGCGCCATAACTTCGACGAGGACGCCGGACAGGTCATCACCTTCGCGAAGTTCAGCGGCGACTTAAAGCGCATCCTCATCGGCCGCGGCGAGATCGTCAAGAGCTTCGGCTATGACCTCAACAACTGCAACGGCGGCTTCATCTTCCGCGTCGCGGACCAGAAGAAGGTCTATCGCGAGCAGTGCCGCGCCGGTCTGCACATGCCCATCATCTACGGCGACTACAGCGAGGAGCTGCGGATGCTGGCAGAGGCATGCGGCATGGAAGCCGTGATGGTGTAAAACCAGCGATGCGCGAAGCGATCAGAGCGCGGATCCTCGCCCGGTCAGACCGGGCGGGGACCATCGCGCAGGAGACGAAGGCAGACCCCGCGCGGACGCAGGAGCGCGTCGCCGAGGCGGTTTATCAGTATGTCTGCTGCAAGCTCCTCCTCGACCCGGAGGAAAACCGCGGCAAGAGCCTCGCCGCCCTTGCGGAGCGGAGCCTTGAGACCGCGATCGAGAACCACATCCCCATCGCGAAGGAGTCCGAGACCGCGACGACCTGCGGCGCGGCGGGCAGCTCCGCGATGAAGGTCGCGCTGCTCTTAAATGCCGTGAAGCGCGATTTCGGCGTTTCCATCACGCCGCAGCGCCTCGGCAGAGCGAAGGACCCGGCGGAGCTCGGCGAGCTCGTCTGGCGGGCGATGTGCGGCGAAGAACTTTAAAACACGGAGAAGCTTACTTATGACCATGGAAGCGGTGCAGCAGAGCATCCTGAACGACCTCGCGCTGCTGGGCGACAGCTTGAACCGCATGGAATATCTGCTCGAATGCGGCAAGGAGACGCCGGGACTCAGCCCCGCGGAGCGCGCCGCGGCGGAGACCGTGCCGGACTGTCAGGTCAACACATGGATCGACGCAAAATGGAGCGGCGGCGTTTTGACGCTGCGGACGGACAGCGAAAGCCTGATCGTCCGCGGCGCGCTGGCGCTGCTGGAGGAGATCTTCTCCCGCCGCACCGCCGCGGAGATCGCGGGCTTTGCCTGCGTGCTGCCGCAGACGGAGGCGTTTTCCTCGCTCCTGAACCCCGTGCAGCGCAAGGGACTTGATACGGTCCTGCGCCGTCTGCGCGCGGAGGCGGAACGGGAGGCGGCAAAATGAGTCTGCGGGACGATTTTCCTATTTTAAATACGCAAGTGAACGGCGCGCCGCTCGTCTATCTCGACTCTGCGGCGACGCTCCAGATGCCGCTGCCGGTGCTGAATGCGGTCGAGACGCTCTACCGCACCCATAACGGCAATGTCCACCGCTCCGCCCACACCCTCGGACGCGCGACGGAGGAGAAGATGGAGGCGGCACGCGAAGCCGTGCGGCGCTTTCTCGGCGCGGCGGAGACGGAGGAGATCTTCTTCACCGCCGGAACGACCGACGGCGTGAACGCCCTCGCGGAGCTCTATGCCGCGCAGGTCCTCCGCCCCGGCGACGAGGTCGTCGTCACGGAGATGGAGCACCACTCGAATTTTCTCCCGTGGGTCCGTGCCTGCGAAAAAAGCGGCGCCGTGCTCCGCATCGCGCCGATGACGGACGCGGGCGAGCTCGATATGGACGCTTACCGCGCGCTGCTCGGCGATAAGACCCGGCTCGTCGCCGCCGTGTGGGTCTCCAACGCCCTCGGCACGGTGATCGACGCCGAAGCCATCTGCCGCGCGGCGCACGACGCCGGAGCCGCGGTGCTGCTCGACGCGGCGCAGGCGGTGCTCCACGTCCCCGTGGACGTGCGGCAGATCGGCTGCGATCACCTCGTTTTTTCGGGCCACAAGCTCGGCGGCTTGACCGGCACGGGCGTGCTCTATACCCGGCGCGCGCAGATCGCACGCTTCGTCCCGGAGCGCCGCGGCGGAGGCGCGGTCACGGCGGTGCGCGGTGCGGCGGCGGAGCTTTCCCCGCTGCCCTACCGCTTCGAGCCCGGCACGCCGAACTATGCCGGCATCATCGCCCTCGGCGCGGCGATCGAGTATATCGAGTCGCAGGGGCGGGAACGGCTCGCCGCGCTCGCCGCGGAGCGTCTCGCCGAGGCGGAGAGCATCCTGACCGCCGCGGGCGTCCAAATTCTGGGCGCGCCCGCCCATCGCGCGGGCGCGGTCAGCTTTACGGTCGAGGGCGTCCACCCCTATGACCTCGCGCAGCTGCTGGACCGGCAGGGCGTCGCCGTCCGCTCCGGCCACCACTGCGCACAGAACATGTTATCCCATTTCGGCGTCGAAAGCGCCGTCCGCGTCTCCCCCGCGTTTTATAACACGGCGGAGGACATGGATCGCTTTGCCGGCGCATTGGGGCGCGGCATTCGGATGCTGCATCCATAAAAGGAGAGTAGGAAAGGAAGAAGGAAGGAGGGCTGCGTCCCAAGAGATAGACCCGCCAAACCCCCGCAAGGCCCAAGGAAGCCAAGCACAGATCCCGGCAAAAGACCCACAGCATTGTATGTTCTTTGAGAGAGAACAAAAAACAAAAAGTCCCCGGAGGGGGACTCTAAAACAACCACTCTAATAATGTAAAGGGGAAACTTACAATGAAAAAATGGATCGCACTGGCACTTGCAATCGTGATGGTGTTCGCGCTCGCCGCCTGCGGCGGCAAGACCGAGTCCACCCCCACCCAGACGCCCGCTTCTGAGCCCACCGCCGAACCCACCAAGACGCCCGAAGCCGAGCCCACGAAGGAGCCCGAACCCACCGCCGACCCCGAACCCACCGGCGAGCCCATCAAGATCGGCCACATCGCCGACCTGACCGGCACCGAGGCCCTCACGGGTCAGGAAGCCAAGACCGCGCTGGAGTTCGCCGTGAAGCACCTCGGCAACAGCATCGCCGGTCGCCCGGTCGAGATCGTCCTCAGCGACGGCATGAGCGCCACGGACACCGCGGTCGACGCCGCGGTCCGCATGGTCGAAAATGACGGCGTCTGCGCCATCATCGGACCCAACCAGGTCGGTCAGAAGTCCGGCGTCTCCGAGTATATGGCGGAGGCTGAGGTCCCCCTCATCTTCTATAACGGCTCTCCCTACTACCTGTTCATGAAGAACCCGTGGCTCATCGGCGCCGGCGGCGCGAACCCCCAGATGAACGTCATCGCCGACTATGCCTACAACGAGCTGGGCTACCGCCGTGTCAACATCCTCACCATGGACAACACCGGCTTCATCACCTTCGCCGATGAGTTCGAGAAGCTCTTCACCGCCCTCGGCGGCGAGATCGTCGACCGCAAGTATGTTCCCTTCGGCACCAGCGACTGGAGCGTTTACTTCGCCTCCATGCAGGACGCCGACGCGATCATGGCTTGGGCGACCGCCAGCAACGCCACCGGTCTCTGGAACGACTGGTACAACACCGGCATGTATAAGACCCAGCCGATGGTCGGCATCATGCAGAGCGCCTTCACCGAGTATTACATCATGAACGCCCTCGACAAGAGCGACCACGCCGTCACCGAGGCTGCCCTCGGCACTTACGCCCCCGCCGCTTATGTTCCCGACATCGACACCCCGGAGAACAAGGCGTTCGTCGAGGCATGGACCGAGGAATTCGGCACGCCGCCCGCCGGCAACCTCTCCGGTCAGATCTATCAGGCTTACCTGCTGCTGAAGACCGCCATCGAGTCCATCGACGGTGAGATCACGAACGAGAGCCTGCTCGCAGCACTGAAGGCTGCGGACATCTACGGACCCGCCGGCCACCTCTACTTCGACGGCTCCGGCGCAGCGAACAAGGATATCTACATCGCCCGCTCCGTCCAGCTTGAGGACGGCACCTACAGCCAGGAGACCGTCAAGGTCTACAAGGACGTCCCGCCCGCCGGTCTGACTGCCGAGTCCAAGTAAAAAAACTTAATTTTCCGCCGGACGGGGACCTTCCATCCCCGCCCGGTCTGGACAAAAAGAAAGGAAAACCTGCCCCATGGAGAAAAAATGTCTTGACGTAAAGCTCAATGTGAAGCCGGTGTTCTGCTTCCTGAGCCACAAGTATTATTACG
>CAVCTM010000059.1:0-14004 GCA_963605115.1 Pseudobutyrivibrio sp.
CGGCGGTAAGTCCTACCGCGTCTGCGTCCCGGTCAGCGGACGAAATGCGGAATGAGCCCCGGTTTTTTTCAAAAAACGATCACACTCCCTGCCGATATCGGCAGGGAGTGTGCTTCATCTTTTACACTTCCGGATAAACGACATCCTCCGGCTTGACGGTCCATGCGTCGCCGCCCTCGCGCGTCAGGTATGCCGCGCCGCCGCGGTATTCGACGGCGAAGTCGCCGTCCGCGGGCCAGATAAGCTCGCCGGTCGCGCTGTCGCGCGCGCCCTCGGCGACGCCGACGGGGTATCGCAGCGCCTCGCGCGTCGCCTCCGTGTACTCGATGAGCGACGACCAGCGCACCCAGCCGATGTTGTTCACCGCCGAGTCGAAGGTGAAGCATGTCACGAGCGCCCAAGGCTCCGTATCGTCCGCCCAGACCACGGCGCAGACGCGCACGGTCCAGCCGGAGAGCGTCCGCCCGACCGGGGCGTCGTCCCGCGGCTCCGTCCGCACCGCCGTGTCCGGCGCGGTGAACATGTGCTTCTCGCAGGCGTCCCAGTAGCTCGCGTCCGCGGCTGTGAGTTGGGTGTCGAAAAACGCCCGCTCCTCGATCACGCGCTGGGCGGTGTCGCCCAGCGCGAGCCAGAGCTCCGCGGTCGTGGGATATGTTTCGCCGCGGGTCTCATCGCTGAGGCCGTCCGCGCCGAGCAGGTATTTCTGCTCGCTGCCGTCGGCGCAGCGGAAGCAGATGGCATAAGCGCCGCCGTCCATCCCGGCGTCCTCCGCTGTGCCGCTGGTCTCGATCGCGCGGATATTGTTCCGGAGCGCCGTGATCAGCGCGCGGTCCGTCGTAGTCGCCTCGCGGGACACGCTGATCGTGATCTCCCGCACCGTCACGGACTCGGCCTCGCGGTCATCGGCGGCGAAGAGCCCGGTCAGCAGGGACCAGACGGCGGAGTAGTCCGCGCCGTCGGCGGGGACGTAGCTGTAGTGTCCGAGCTTGAGGGAGGTCTCCCACTGCATCTCGATGATGTTTTCGCTGCCGTCGGCAAAAAAGAAGTGCAGCGTGTAGCCCTGCATGCCGTAGGTCCCGCCGTCGCGCCGGAAGGTGTGGCCGCGGAAGGCGGCGGCGACGGTCTCCGCCGTCTCCGGATCGTCGATCACGGCATCGTTCCCGCTCCGCAGCTCATGCACCTCGATCCGCACGGGCGTTCCGGCGTCGGCGCCCAGCATCTCCCGCGGCGGGCGCGGGGCGTATTTGATGATAACGACCACCGCGGCGACGAGCACGAGCAGCGCCAGCACGAACAGCACGCCCTTCACCCAGCCCGGCATTCCCCTTCTCTCTGTCATAACGTCTCGCTCCTTTCCTGTTTTGGATATCTAAGATTATATTTCACTTTCCCGGATAAGTCTATGACGTTTCGCGCAGATTTTCAGTTTGTGCAGTCTGACGGATCGGCGCCGCCAGCCCCAGCAGCACGAGCGCAAGTCCCAGATTCGGATGCGCAGTCGGCATAAAGCGTTCTCCTCTCTGTTTTTTGGACCGGCCATCCTATCGACCATTATACCAAGCCGACGCCTCGTCTGTCCAATTGCCGCTTTGTACGAAATTACAAAACAATATTGTACTTTTTCCACAATTTGCATTTTTCCGCGGACTGCGTTATACTGTTCTTATCAACTCAGACGAAGATTCGTAGGCAAAAGTTCCCACGGGGAGGAAAAAAGTTTTGGCGCTGGATAAACTCGGAGCTCTGAAGAAATTTTTCGGTCACAGTGCGTTCCGCGCCGGGCAGGAGGCGCTTATCGACGCCTCTCTCGCCGGGCGGGACGTGATGGGCATTATGCCGACCGGCGGCGGCAAGAGCGTCTGCTATCAGGTCCCCGCCCTGCTGCTGCCGGGCGTGACGCTCGTCATCTCGCCGCTCATCTCGCTGATGGCGGATCAGGTCGCGGCGCTCACCGAGTGCGGCGTCCCGGCGGCGTTCGTGAACAGCTCGCTCACCGCCGCACAGCAGCAGCGCGTTTTTGACCGCACCCGCGCCGGGGCGTATAAGCTGCTCTATGTCGCACCCGAACGGCTCGAAATGGCGGAGTTCCGCGCCCTGGCATGCGGGCTGGACATCCCGCTCCTCGCCGTGGACGAGGCGCACTGCATCTCCCAGTGGGGGCAGGATTTCCGTCCGAGCTACCGCGGGATCGCGGATTTTATCGCCGTGCTGCCCCACCGCCCCGCCGTCGCCGCCTTCACCGCGACCGCCACGGCGGAGGTGCAGGAGGACATCGTGCACCTGCTGGACCTGCGCGATCCGCTCCGCTCCGTGACGGGCTTCGACCGCCCGAACCTCTATTTCGACGTGCAGCGCCCGAAGCATAAGCTCGACACCGCCGTGGAGCTCGTCCGCGCGCGGCGGGACAAGAGCGGCATCATCTACTGCGCCACGCGCAGCG
This sequence comes from Pseudobutyrivibrio sp., assembly GCA_963605115.1. Taxonomy (GTDB): domain Bacteria; phylum Bacillota; class Clostridia; order Oscillospirales; family Oscillospiraceae; genus SVKR01. The sequence goes on from CAVCTM010000059.1 coordinate 2,441, forward strand.
GCGTTGAGCGCGTCTGCGCCGCCCTCTGCGCCCGCGGCATCGCCGCGACGCGCTACCACGCCGGGCTTCCGGAGGCGGAGCGCCGCGCGAATCAGGAGGATTTTCAGTTCGACCGCAAGACCGTGATGGTCGCAACGAACGCCTTCGGCATGGGGATCGACAAGTCGAACGTCTCCTATGTTCTCCACTACAACATGCCGAAAAGCCTTGAAGCTTATTATCAGGAAGCCGGCCGCGCCGGGCGCGACGGCGAGGCGGCGGACTGTATCCTGCTCTACTCCCCCGGCGACGCGGCGACGGCGCGCATCCTCATCGAGCAGAGCCAGGGCAGCCGCCTCAGCCCCGAAGAGCAGGACGCCGTCCGCGCGCAGGACTATGCGCGGCTGCGCACGATGGAGGACTACTGCCGGACCGGAGACTGCCTGCGGGGAAAAATTCTGGACTATTTCGGTCAGAGCCACCCAGCGGAATGCGGAAACTGCGGCAACTGCCGCAGTGAGTTCCGCGTCGAGGATCTCACCGAGGCGGCGCAGATGGTGCTCTCCTGCGTGGCGCGCATCCGCGCGAAGCTCGATTACGGCGTCGGCAAGGGGCTCCTCGCGATGACGCTCCGCGGCAGCCGCAGCGAGCGCGTCACGTCGCTGGGGCTCGATACGCTCTCCACTTACGGTCTGATGCGCGACCTCCCCGCGGTGCAGATCCGCGAGCTGATCGACTTTCTGGTCGGCGAGGAGCTGCTTTTTGCCGACGAACACGGCGCGCTCTGCCTGACGCCGGCAGCCGGCGAGGTGCTGTTCCACGGCAGGCGCGTGGAGCGCCGCGTCCGCCGCGACCGCGGCGGGCTTTTAGACCCGAAGCAGCGCCGCCGGCGCGGGGAAAGGCAGCAGAGCGCGGCGCTGCCGGAGCCGGAGGCGGACAGCTCGCTTTACGACTATCTCCGCGCCCTGCGTCTGCGCATCGCGAAGGAGCTGGGCGTCGCGGCTTACGTCGTTTTCTCCAACGCAGCGCTCGAAGACATGGCGGCGCGCCGCCCGCGCACGATCGAGGAATTTCTGAACGTCTCCGGCGTCGGCGAGCGCAAGGCGCAGCAGTACGGCGAGGCGTTTTTAAAAGCGATCCGCGAATACGAAAACGGCGAGGTTTAAACGCTATGGCAAGCAGCTACTATAAGCCCTGCCCGGAGCTCAACACATGCAACGAGCTCATCGAAAAATACTGGGACACGAAAGAATATGACAAGCTTTTCGCCGGGCATCTCCCACTTGCGGAGGCGGGCTACCCGCTCGCCGAATGCCAGATCGGGTACTTTTACATGCAGGGTCTCGGCGTGGCACACGACATGGAAAAGGCGCTTTACTGGTCCCGCCGCGCCGCCGAGCACGGCGACCGCGACGGACAATATAACCTCGGCTGGTTCTACGAGACCGGCACCGTCGTGCCCCGCAACATGGAAGAAGCCACCCGCTGGTACCGCGCCGCCGCGGCGCAGGGGCAAAGCGAAGCAAAGGATAAATGCCGCGGGCTGGACGGTCCGAACGATAGAGAGGAAAGGATGCAGAGCATTATGGATCAACAGAACAAAACGCTTCTCGCCGGCGCGGGGCGCGCCGCGCTGGGGCTGGACGGCATACTGCCGCTGGAGGGCTTTACGCGGGTGAACGACCCGCTGCATGTCCGCGCGCTCGTGCTGGAGACGGACCGGCGCGTCGTGCTCGTCTCCGTGGAGGTGACGAGCCTGCCGGAGCCGATCAGCGCCGCCTGGCGGCAGCGCATCGCGCAGCGCGCCGGGACGGACATTGAAAACGTCTGGCTGACGCTGACGCACTCGTTCGCCGGTCCCCACATCGCGACCGCGCCGCAGCCCGGCGAGCCGCCGCGCCCCCATGTTCCGACGCCGGAGCAGCTCGCGGAGGGCGAGCGTCTGCGCCGCGCCTATGAGTCCGCGCTGGACGACGCGCTGGGCGACGCGCTCGCCGCGCTCCGTCCGGCAAAGCTCGCCGCGGCGCGGGGGCGCTGCGGTCTTGCCGCGAGCCGCGATCTGCCGAGCGCGCGCGGCTGGCTGCTCGGCACGGACGACGACGAGCCCGTCGACTCCGCGCTCACCGTTCTGCGCGTCGACACGGCGGAGGGCAAGCCGCTCGCCGCGGCGATCGTCTACGGGCTGCGCTCCGCGGTGATGCACCGCTGCCGTATGGTCGACGGGGCAGAGGCGATCAGCGCCGACCTCTGCGGCGCAGCCTGCGTTTCGCTCGAACGCGCGCTCGGCGAGGGTGCCGTCGCACTCTTCCTCTGCGGCGCGGCGGCGGATCAGGAGCCGCGGCTCAAGGGCTGGGACACCGTGCTGGACGCCGAGGGCGAGCCGCACGAGGAGCGCCTCCCCGCCGAGGAAGCGGACGTTCTGCGCCGCGTGCAGGGCGACCGCCTCGCCCAGAGTGCGCTGAAGCTCCGCCGCGCCGCGGCGGACCTGACGGACACGCCGGTGCTCGCTGCCGCGGAGCGCAGCTTCGTCTGGCCCGGCAAGAAGGCGGACCCCGCCGTCATCCCCGGCGCGGCGCGCATCACGGGCTTTCAGCCGGACGGCGAGCGCGCCCAGACGGTCTATGCCCTGCGGCTCGGCGCGTTGGAGCTCATCGGCGTCCAGCCGGAGTTCGACGCCGCGGCGTCGGGCGCGGTCGCGGCGCAGGCGGGACCGGAGCGGCTGCGCGCAGCCGTCTGCATGGTCAACGGCTGCGGCAAGTGCATGCCCTCCCTCCGCGCTTACGACACCTGCCGCTTCCAAGCCGACCACTCCCCCTTCATGCCCGGCGCCGCCGAGCGCATGGTCGAGGTCGCCGGCGGGCTGAAGCTCTGAGCAAACAAAAAAAGACTGCCGCATCCCCTCTTTCTCTTGGGGACGCGGCAGTCTTTTTTATTCGCGGACCTCGATCACCTTGATCTGTGCGGCGGTGAAGGCGGTCTCGGTGGTGATGACGTCGGTGATGCGGGCGACGGACGCCTCGCTGAGTCCCTCCGCCGGAGCGGGGACGGCGACGGTCACGCCCGTGTCGGACATGTAGACAACGCAGTCGGTAAAGTCCTTTGCGAGCAGCAGGTTCTCGATCTGGCTCTCCTGCATGCTCCACGTCGCCATCGCTGCGATGGAGCCCATGGCGGCGTCGATCGTCTCCTGACTCGCGCCTGCGCCGGCGGCTGCCGTTTCGAGCAGACCGAGCGCCTCGTCGCGCGACTGCTGGCGCGTCAGGCGCGCCTCGGCGAAGTAGCCGGAGACCGTCTCGCTTTTGAGCTCCTCCTCGGCGAGCGCGGCGGTATAGCCGTTCTCCGCTTCCGCGGCGGCGAGGTCCTCCGCCTGCACCATCGCCGGGTCCGCTTCCCCGGCGCGCTTATTGTATGTCCAGTTCAGGTAGACCGCCGCGCAGACAAAGAGCAGCACGGCTGCCATCACGATGTTCCGTTTGAGATTCTTCTTCACTTTCGATAGCCTCCCGCATCATTTTTACTTCATTTTCATCACCGTGATCTTGTCGCTGCCCAGCCCGGTGTAAGCCGAGACCGCGTTTGTCACCGCAAGGCGCACCTGAGCGTTTTCCGCCCCGGCGCAGACTACGACCGCCCCCCTTTCCGAAAGCAGCACCGCCGCATCGCCGACGCCGTCGATACGCGAGAGCAGCTCCGCAAGGCGGCTGCTCTCCGTATCGAGCGGGATGCCGCTCGCCTCCAGCGGCGCGCCGGCGCCGGACGCCGTGCCGTTCGTTCCCGCCGCGCGCGGCAGCAGCAGGAGCACAAGACCGAGCACCAGCACGGCAAGCACATATTTGTTCTTTGCCAGCGCCTTTGCCGCCGCGCCGAGATCAAGCGTTTTCATCGATCCACCTTATCTCCTCCCGTGCAATGCCGAGCTCCGCCTCGATCGCCGCGGCGAGCGGGGCGCTATAAAGCCCGCGCACCTCCGCCGCGGCCGGGACCCAGACGCCCTCCGTCGTCCAGCGGACGGAGACCGACGCGCCGGTGACGGCGGCGCCGAGGGCTGCGGCTTTGTCCAATATATATGCGGCGTACTCCGCCTCTATGACCGGGCGGTTCATCTCGCTGCCGAGCGATGCGCCCTCCGACGCGATCGCCTCGCCCTCGCTGCGCCAGCGCGCGGCATTCAGCGCATAATCCGGCAGCGGAAGCGAGAAAAGCGGTGCGGCGAGCGCCGCCGCCATCACGACGCCGCAGACGACCTTTACGAGCTCCTTCACCGCCCCCCGCGGCGTCAGCGCCGTCGCTGTCGCGCAGAAAAGCGCCGCCCCGGTCATACCGAGCACCCATGCACGAAGCCACGCGATCATGACGACACCACCTTCATCAGAGAAAATACCGCCAGCAGCTCGATGATCGACGCCGCGCCGACGAGACCGAGAACGAGCCCGTAGGCATTGCCGATGCCGTCGATGAGCCTGCCGAGCCGCCCCGCGGCGATGGCGCCGGCAAGCGCGGCGGCTGCCTTGAAAAGCAGACAGCGCAGTCCGAGCCGCAGCACCGGCAGCGCAGCCGCAGCGCCGACGGCGAGCGCGCCGAACACGCCGATGCTGCCCCGCAGCACGCCCGCCCCGGCGACGAGCGAGTCGGACACGTCCGCGATCGTCCGCCCGACGACGGGGAGCGCCGCGGAGAGCGCCGTGCGTGCAGCCTTGACAGCCGCGGTGTCCGCCTGCCCCGCGACGACGCCCGTGATGCCGAGATACGCCGTGAACGCCAGCACGAGCCCCCGCATCAGGGTCTTCGTGCCCCAGTGCAGCAGCCGCGTTCCCGCGGCGAGCTGGTCCGTGCCGAGCGCCGCGCCTGCGGCAACGGCAGCGGTGTAAGCGCAGATGAGCGGAAAAACGAGGTTTTCGGCGAGCGAGAGCAGCAGGTCCGTGAACATCGCGGCGGCAGCATATTTCGCGGCGGCGGAGCCCACCGCGCCGGAGGCTGCCGCGGCAGCCGTGAGCGTCGGCAGCAGCGCGGCGGAGAGGTCGCGCAGGTCGCCGAGCGCCGCCGCGCCGAGGGACACGACGCTTTTCACGTCGCCGACGCAGACCGCCGTCACCGCGAGCGCGCCGCCGAAGCCGACATGATCAAAGCCGCCCGCCGGCGCAAAGCGCGCCCCCACCGCGCTCAGCACCGTCACCGCAAGCACCGCCGCGAGCGGGCGGAGCACCTCGGCGAGCGCGCCGGAGAGCTTATCGCGCAGATAGCTCCAGAGCCTGCCGAGCCCGGTATCGAGCTCCGCGTCCGCGGCGTCGACGCCCTCCAGCACCTCCGCGGCGCTCTCCGGCAGCGCGCGGCGGAGCGCATCCGTGCCGAGCCCGCCGGCAAGATCCGCGGCGCGGACCGGGACGGCGAGCAGCAGCGCCAGCATCGCAAAGCAGAGCGCGCGCTTCACAGCAGCCGCTCCAGCAGACCGAGCAGCGTTTCGAGCAGCGGCAGCGAGACGAACATCGCCCCCACCGCCCCGCCGAGCTCCACCGCGCCCGCGAGCGCGCTCTGACCGCTGTCGCGGCAGAGGTCCGCCGCGGTCTTCGCGAGGATGCCGATCAGCACGCACTTCGTCACCGGCAGAAAATACGCCCCGTTCAGCCCGGAGAGGCTTTTTGCCCTTTCCATCACGGCGAGCACCGGGCGCAGCAGCCCGGTCAGCGCCGCGAGCGAAACGCAGCAGACCGCCGCCGCGAGCGGGACGGAGAGCTCCGGATTTTTTCGCTTTAAGACAAGACTCGCCGCGCTCGCAAGCAGGGCGCATGCCGCGATCTTGATCAGCGCCTCCATGCATCACAGCCCGAACAGGTCCTTGATCAGCGCAAAGAGGTCACTGATCTCCCGGACGACGAGCACCAGCACGCAGACGAGCCCCGCGAGCGTCACCATCAGCGCCTGCTCCTCCCGCCCGGAGCGCGAGAGGAGGATATTCAGCACGGCGACCAGAATGCCCACCGCCGCGATCTTGAAAATGAGGTCAACTTCCATTCGTAGCTTCCTTCCGTGTCCTTGGGGAAAGTTTTAAAACAGAATCACCGCCGCCATCGCGCCGAGGGACGCGCCGAGTCCGGCGAAGCTCCGCCCGCGGGCGGCGACAAAGCGCTCAAGCTCCTCCGCGTCGGCGGAAAGGCGCAGCCGCACCGCCTCGATCTCCGCCGCCTGCCGCGCCGCGTCATAGCGCCCGACGGCGGCGGAGAGGGACGCGAGCGCCTCCCGGTCCCCCTCCGGCAGCGGCATCGAACGCGCGGCGCGCGCCCAGAGCGCGTCCATCGGCTCCGTGCCGAAGGCGGCGGAGAGCAGCTCGAAAAACGGGCGGTCCCGCAGACGCGCAAAGATCTGGGGCAGCAGCGCCCGGCGCGCCGTGAGCTCCGCCGCCATAACACCGAGGTCCGCCGAGAGTGAACGCAAAAGCCGCGCCGTCCGGCGCTTTTCCGCGCATTGCTGCCAGCCGAGCAGCCCGCCCGCCGCGGCGAGCAGCAGCCCGCCGAGCAGCTTCAGCCCCACCGCCGTCACAGCCTGTCCACCCGATACAGCCGCCGCCCCGCCTCGGCACGGATCGTCACCGCGCTCTCAAACGCGCCGAGCGCAAGGAGCTCGCGCAGCGGCGCGCGCCGCGCAAGGTCCGGGGGCGAGGCGGCGTGGACCGTCGCGAGCACGCGGACGCCGCTGCCGGTAAGCTGCTCCACCGCCGCGGCGTCCGCGGCGAGGCTGATCTCGTCCATCGCGATGGTCCCGCAGTTCATGCCGCGCAGCAGCATCATCGCCGCCTCCGCCTTCGGCGCGCCGGAGAGCACGTCCGTGCTGCGGCCGAGGTCGAATTGCAGCTCGCCGTTCCACATGCCGCCGAGCTCCCCGCGCTCGTCCGCAACGCCGACGCGCTCGCCGCCGTCGGAGAGACAGCGGATCAGGTCGCGCAGCAGCGTCGTCTTCCCCCCGCCGGGCGGGGAGAGCAGCAGCACGCCGCCGCTGCCGAGCCGGGGCAGGACCTCCGCCGCCGCGCCGCGCACCGCGCGCGGGATGCGGATCGCGAGGGACGACGCCTCCCGCAGCCCCAAAACGCCGCCCTCCGCCGCGACCGCGCCGCAGACGCCGACGCGCACGCCGCCCCGCGCCGTGAGATACCCGCGCCGCAGCGCGTCTCCCGCCGCGTGCATCGAGGCGTCGGACGCCCGCTCCAGCACCGCGAGCAGCGCCCGCTCGTCCACCTTCTCCGCGCAAAGCTCCCGCTCGCGCCCGGCAATGAGAACCGTCGGGCTCCTGCCGCGCCGCAGGCGAAATTCCTCCGCCGTCTGCCGCAGCGAAGGCGGCAGCGCCGCCGCCTTTTCACGCAGCCGCTCCGGAAGCAGCCCCGCCGCGCGGTCAAATCCGTCCTCCGTCATAAGTGCATCACCTCTTGTCCCATTTATATGCCGCGCCGGGCGGCTTAGAACCGGGTACGGGACGCGCGGAAAATCTGTGAACAAATCGGAAACAATTCCCATGACGCCTTGACATTGCCGAACAAACTGCCTAAAATCAGAATGTTTATATTGTCTAATACTCATAAAAGGAAGAAGGGATCAACAACGCATGCTGAGTAAGCTTTTCAAGTACATCCGCGGCTACGAAAAAGCGGCGCTCTTGGCGCCGCTGCTCGTCATCGTGGAGGTCGTGTGCGAGCTCATACTGCCGAAGCTGATGAGCGGCGTCATCGACACCGGCATCGAGGGGGACGGCGGCTTTTCTTACATTCTGAAGGTCGGCGCGGTCATGCTGGGGCTCGCCGTGTGCAGTATGCTCGCCGGCGCCGCCAGCGTAAAGTTCGCCGCCCAGTCCAGTCAGGGCTTCGGCGCGAATCTGCGCAGAGCGATGTTCGACCGCGTACAGGAGTTTTCCTTTGCGGACATCGACCGCTTTTCGAGCGCCTCGCTCATCACGCGCCTCACGAACGACGTCAACAACATCCAGAGCATGGTGAACATGGGTCTGCGCATCCTCATCCGCGCGCCGTTTATGCTCATCGCCGCGCTCGCCGTCTGCCTCTCCATCAACGGAAAGCTGACGCTCATCCTCATCTGTGTCGTGCCCGTGATGGCGCTCGCCGTCGGACTTCTGATGAAGGTCTGCCGCAAGCTGTTCGACCTTTTCCAGAAAAAGATCGACGGTCTGAACGACTCCGTGCAGGAAAACCTCGTCGCCATCCGCGTGGTGAAAGCCTTCGTGCGCGAGGATTATGAGAAGAAAAAATTCAAAAAGAGCAACGATGAGCTGCGCGACGCGGCGATCAACGCGGTGACGCGCGTGGTGTTCATGCAGCCCATTATGATGGTCGCGTTCAACGTTTCCATCGTGCTCTCGCTCTGGATCGGCGGCAAATTCGTCATCGGCGGCACGCTGCTGACCGGCGAGCTCTACTCCTTTATCAGCTACATTATGAACGTTCTGATGAGCGTCATGATGCTCGCCTTCACGCTGCTCCAGCTCACCCGCGCCCGCGCCTGCGCCGCGCGCATCAACGAGGTGCTGGACACCGTGCCCGACATCCGCGACGGCGAACATGCCGCCCAGACCGCCCTCCCCGCCCCGCGCGGCAGCGTCGAGTTCCGCGACGTCAGCTTCCGCTACGCCGCGACCGGCACCGGCGACGACGTGCTGCGCCATATCGACCTCAAGATCGAACCGGGCGAATTTGTCGCCATCGTCGGCGGCACGGGCGTCGGCAAAAGCTCGCTCGTGAACCTCATCCCCCGCTTTTACGACGTGACCGGCGGCGCCGTATATGTCGACGGCGTGGACGTCCGCGATTACCCGGTCGAGGCGCTGCGCGAGCGCATCGGCATGGTGCTCCAGAACAACGTCCTCTTCTCCGGCACGATCCGCGAAAACCTGCTCTGGGGCGACCCGAACGCCACGGAGGAGGATATGATCCAAGCTGCGAAAAACGCACAGGCTTATGATTTTATCATGAGCTTCCCGGACGGCTTCGACACCTATATCGATCAGGGCGGCGTCAACGTCTCCGGCGGTCAGAAGCAGCGTCTTTGCATCGCCCGCGCGATGCTGCGCCACCCGTCCATCCTCATTCTCGACGACAGCACCTCCGCGGTGGACAGCGCGACGGAGGCAGCCATCCGCGAGAGCTTCAGCAAAAATCTCAAGGGCACGACCGTCATCATCATTGCCCAGCGCATCTCCTCCGTCCGCCACGCAGACCGAATCGTCATCCTCGACGACGACCACATCGCCGGGCTCGGCACCCACGACGAGCTGCTCGCGTCGAACGCGATCTATCAGGAGATCTATAACTCCCAGCAGGAAGGGGTGATGGAGCAGTGAGCGAAGCGAAGACCGAAAAGAAGCAGAAATTCAAGGCTGCACAGAGCCAGAACGGTCCCGGCGGTCCCGGCGCGCGCGGCGGCTATCAGAAGCCGAAGGACGCGAAAAAGACCATCCGCCGGCTGCTCGGCTATATGACGAAAAATCCCCTGCCGCTCATCCTCGTCGCGGTCTGCCTCGTCGTCAGCACCGTGGCGTCCATCGGCGGAACCTATATGCTCCGTCCGATCATCAACGGTCTCGTGGCGGACGCGGCGGCTGCGGAAAAGGTGCAGAAACTGCTCGGCAGCTGCATTTTCCTGCTGCTGCTCTATCTGCTGGGCTCCGCCGCGACCTATGTGCAGGCGGCGACCATGGCGCGCCTTGCCCACAACGCGGCGAACCACCTGCGCGGCGACCTGTTCAACGCGCTGGAGAGCCTGCCGCTCAGCTATTTCGACCGCCACACCCACGGCGAGCTCATGAGCCGCTTCACAAACGACGCGGACAACGTTGCCCTCGCGATGGAGCAGAGCTTCGTCAACATGTTCTCCTCCGGGCTGACCTTCATTGGTCTCGTCGCCGTGATGATCTATACCTCGCCGATCCTGTTCCTCGTAACGCTTTTGGCGCTCGCCGCGTCGATGGGCGTGTTCAAGGTCTTCGGCGGACGCAGCCGCGTTTATTACCGCAAGCAGCAGGCGGCGCTCGGACAGGTCAACGGCGATATTCAGGAGGTCATCGAGGGGCTCAAGGTCGTCAAGGCGTTCACCCACGAGGAGATCGCGAAGGCGGAGTTTGCCGAGCTGAACGAGGCTTACCGCGCCGCCGCGACGGACGCGAACTATTACGCCGGCGCGATCATCCCCCTGAGCGCCAACATCTCCAACATCGGCTACGCGGCGACCGCCGCGGTCGGCGGCTTCCTCGCGCTCGTCATGGGCTTTGACCTCGGCGGCTTCGCCGCCTACCTGCTCTACGCGCGCCAGATCGGACGCCCGCTCGAACAGGTCAGCCAGCAGCTCAACGCCATCATGTCCGCCCTCGCGGGCGCGGAACGCATCTTTGACGTGATGGACACCCCGCCGGAGATCGACGAGGGCAAGGTCGTGCTGACGCCCGTGGAGCCGCAGGAGGGCCACCGCGCGTGGGCATGGAAAAAGCCGGACGGCACGCTCGTCCCCCTGCGCGGCGACGTGAGGCTCCAGCATGTGGACTTCAGCTATGTCCCCGAAAAGCCCGTCCTGCGCGACGTCAGCGTGTTCGCGAAACCGGGTCAGAAGATCGCCTTCGTCGGCTCCACCGGCGCGGGCAAGACCACGATCACGAACCTCATCAACCGCTTTTACGAGATCAGCGCCGGCTCGATCACCTACGACGGCATCGACGTGCGCGAGATCAGCAAGGACTCCCTGCGCCAGTCGCTCGGCGCGGTGCTTCAGGACACGCATCTCTTCACCGGCACGGTCATGGACAACATCCGCTACGGCAGGCTCGACGCCACGGACGAAGAGTGCATTGCCGCGGCGAAGAGTGCGAACGCCCACTCCTTCATCCGCCGCCTGCCGGACGGCTACAACACGCTCGTCACCGGCGACGGCAGCAATCTCAGCCAGGGTCAGCGCCAGCTGCTCGCCATCGCCCGCGCCGCGGTCGCCGACCCGCCGGTCATGGTGCTCGACGAGGCGACCAGCAGCATCGACACCCGCACGGAGCAGCACATCCAGCGCGGCATGGACGCGCTGATGGAGGGCAGAACCGTCTTTGTCATCGCCCACCGCCTATCCACCGTCCGCAATGCCGACTGCATCGTCGTCATCGAGCACGGGCAGATCCAGGAAAAAGGCACCCACGAGGAGCTGCTCGCCCTCAAGGGGCGGTACTATCTGCTCTATACGGGACAGAATGTGCTGGAGTAAAACCGGTTTTTCATTGCAGCGCCGCCCACGGTCCTGGTTTGGACCGTGGGCGGTGTGGTTTTTTAATTTGAACGCGCCTTGCGGCGCTAAAATTTGATTGGTTTCGCGCTGCCGCGCGACTTACTTTGCCCCTCGCGGGGAAAGTAAGCAAAGGCGCGGTCAGAAGGAAAACCCTTTCGAATGGGTTTTCCTCCCGACACCCTCCTTTCCTGAACGACCAAGAGGGTCTTCGACCCCCTTGGATTCCCCCTGTAATCCAAGCACCAGCGTTTTAACAAACACGGAAACGCCGCGATTTTAAAGGCCTCCCTGTGCAAGGGAGGCTGTCAGCCGAAGGCTGACTGGAGGGTT
>CAVCTM010000060.1:0-13085 GCA_963605115.1 Pseudobutyrivibrio sp.
CTCCAGTCAGCCTTCGGCTGACAGCCTCCCTTGCACAGGGAGGCCTTTAAAATCGCGGCGTTTCCGTATTAGTTAAAACGCTGGACCTAAGATGCGGGAGGGGTTCCAAGGGGGTCGAAGACCCACTTGGTCGTTGCGGGGGAGGATTGTTAAGGAGGGACCCAATCGAAAGGGTCCCTCCTTAACTGCGCCTTTGCTTACTTTCCCCGCAGGGGGAAAGTAAGTCGCGCCGCAGCGCGAAACATTTTCAATTTGCGCCGCAAGGCGCATTCAGCTTTTATCCCCGCGCCCGCAGGCGCGTTCCATATTTACCCCCCGCGCCGCGCGCGGGGCGTAAAGCTTCACGCCCCGATGAGGACCCTCCCGCCCTCCACGCGGAGCCTTCCGGCGCAGAAAAGCCGCACGGCGGCGGTCAGGACGGGCTGCTCGCCGAGGCGCATGACGCGCTCGCCGAGGGTCGCCGGGGTGTCGTCCTGCCGGACGGCGACCGCCTGCTGGACGATGACGGGACCGAAGCCGGTGTCCTCCTCGCCGAAAAAGTAAGCGGTCGCGCCCGTGATGCGCGCACCGGCGCGGAGCGTCTCCTCCACGGCGCGGACGGCGTCGAAGCGCTCGCCGTCGGTGCAGAACGCCGGAAACAGCGCGGGCTGGACGCCGATGACGCGGTTTCGGAACTGGCGCAGCAGCGAATAGCTGAGCCGCTCGGCAAAGCCGGCGCAGACGACGAGCTCCGCGTCCAAGTCGCGCAGCTTATCGAGCAGCGCCGCGGAAAACGACGCCGCGCCGGGGAAAAGCGCGCGCTCCACAAGATAGACCGGCACGCCCGCCGCCCTTGCGCGGTCCAGCGCGCCGACGCCGTCGGCGGAGGAGATGACCGCCGTGAGCTCCGTGTCCGGCAGCGCGCCGGCTGCTGCGGCGTCCAGCAGCGGCTGCAAATTCGCGCCGCCGCCGGAGACCAAAACGACCGTTTTTGTCATGCCTGTTCTCCCTCCTCCAGAAGCCGCCGCGCCGTGTCCGCGCTGCGGCGCTCGATCTCCATAATGCGCGCCGTCGATGCGCGCAGCGCCGCGCGGTCGGTGTTTATCGCGGCGTCGATGAGCGCGGTGAGCTGCTCCGGCGCGGTCAGCGCGGCGAGGTCGATATAATTTGTCTGCGAAATATAGTCCAAAAACGACGCGACCTTCGGGTCATACGCCACGCCGACGAGCGGCACGGACTGGCTCGCGGCGAACACGAGCGCGTGGAGCCGCATGGCGAGCATCAGCTGCATGCGCGAGATGAGCCCCACCGTCTCGCCCGTGGCGAGCTCACCGGTGACGAGCGCGCAGTCCCCGCCGATCGTCTCCCGCAGGCGGGCGGCGAGCTGGTCGTCCTGCTGGCGGTTGACGCTGAGCAGCAGGGGCGTGAGCCCGTATTTTTCCCGCGCGTGGCGCGCGGCGGCGGCGAAGAGCGGCAGTTTTTCCTGCATACCGTGCCAGCGGCGGACGCAGAGGCAGAAGTAGCGCCGGTCCTTTTCCAGACCGAGCCGCTGCCAGAGCGCGTCCAGCTCCGGCTCGCCCGCGGGCGGCAGGAAGAGCGCCGGGTCGCTCGCGACGGCGATGGAGGGCGTATGCACGCCCATGTCGCGCAGCTCCGCGAGGGAGTTTTCCTCGCGCAGGGTGATGGCGTCGACGTTTTTCTCGATGACGCTCCCGGCAAGGCGGCGGTTGGCGCGCTTTTTCACGGGTCCGATGCCGCAGCCGTACATCATCACGCGGCAGCCGCGCCGCCGGGCGAGGGAGAGCGTGTAGAGATAATAGAGCAGGCTGCGCGTGCTCGTGACGTCCTGAATGAGACTGCCGCCGCCGTTGACGTAGAGCTTCGCGCGCCGCAGCGCGGCGGAAAAGCGCGGCAGGTCGAAGGTGAACACCGTGTCCGCGCCGAGCTTCAGCGCCGTTTCGCGCGCCGCGCGGGTGATGACCGTGAGCGGCATCTCCGGGTCGATGCTGCGCAGCTCGGCGACGACCGCCTCCAGGATCGCCTCGTCCCCGGCGTTGCTCATGCCGTAAGCGCCGCAGATGACCGCACCGCGGCGGCGATGATGCCGCCGGTCGTCCCGGTCGCGCAGGACGCGCTCGTAAATGTGCTCCTGCGTGCGGCAGGTGGCTTCGACGGAAAATTCCGCCGCCGCCTTGTCGTGCAGGGCCCGGCCGAGGCGCTCTCGCTCCGCCGGGTCGGCGGCGAGGGCGGCGAGATGGGCGCCGAGCGCCGCGGCGTCGCCCGGATCGAAGAGCAGCCCCGTTTCGCCATGGCGCACGAGCTTCGGCACGCCGCCGACGCGGGTGCTGACCGTCGGGAGGTAAGCCTGCGCGCCCTCGGTGATGGCGTAAGGGAAGGTCTCCGACCGGGAGGTCAGGGTGTTGATGTCGATCGCGCGGTAAAACGCGGGCATATCGTCCACCCAGCCGGCGAAGCAGGTGACGTCCGCGATGCCGAGCGAGGCCGCGAGGGATTCCAGCCGCTCCCGCTCCTGCCCGTCGCCGGCGATGAGCAGGCGCAGGCGCGGGCTTTGCGCATAAGCGGCGGCAAAGCCGCGCAGCAGCGTCGCGACGTCCTTCACCGGGTGCAGCCGCGCCGCGATGCCGACGACAACGCTGTCCGGCCCGGCATTCAGCCCGACTTTTTGGAAAAACGCGGCGCGCGCGGACTCGCTCCTGCCGGGCGCGGCGTCGAATTCGAGGCCGTTGTAGATCGAAAAAATGCGGTTCGGGCGGAAGCCGCGGGAGATGAGCAGATCGCGCATCGCGTCCGACACGCCGATATAATAGTCCATGCGGTGCAGCGCGAAGGCGTTCAGCGTGCCGTAGACCGCGCCGGCGAGCGGGCGGCCCAGATAGTCGATCTTCGGGTCGCTGTGGACGGTGGTGAGCACCGGCACGCCGCAGAGCGGCTTTAAGAGCGCACCCATGAGGTTGCCGCGCGAGCCGTGGCAGTGCAGAAGGTCGTAGCCGCCCTCCGTCACGAGCTTTTTCACCGCGGCAAGCGCGGCGGGCAGCGGCTTTTCGATCACGACCGTCGGGATGCCGAGCGCCGCCGCCTCCTCGGAAAACGGTCCGCGCATAAAGCAGACGAGCGTCGCGGTCATATCGCGGTTTAAGTGCTTGAGCAGCAGGTGGACGTGGGTCTTCGCCCCGCCGCTGTCGCCGCCGCTGATGAGATGCATTACTTTCATTCCTGCCTCCGGGCAAAATGTCTTGTGAAACGAAACGATTTGCGGTAGAATATCTTTGCGGGTTTAAAGGCTCCCCTGTGCAAGGGCACCCCCAGTGCGCACACTGGGGGCGTGCACAGTAGAGCTGGCGCGCGAAGCGCGACTGAGGGGTTGTAAGCTTACGAAAACGCCAAGCTCGGTACTCCCGGAAGCTTACAACCTTCCAGTCAGCCTTCGGCTGACAGCCTCCCTTGCGCAGGGAGGCCTTTAAATCGTGCGCCTCTCCGTCTTATTTGACATACCGAATATCCTACTATTATAATCTCTCCGAAAACCCTCGTCAACACCAAAGGAGCAAAGATATGACGCTTATCTATCTCATCCGCCACGCGGAGGCGGAGGGCAATCTTTACCGCCGCGCGCATGGGCAGTATGACTCCGCGCTCACGCCGAAGGGTCTGCGGCAGCTGGACGCGCTGGCGGAGCGCTTCCGGGACACGGCGGTGGACGCGCTTTATTCCAGCGACCTGCGCCGCACGATGGCGACCGCCGCGGCGGTCGCGCGCTGTCATCCGGGGCTGGAGCTCCAGCCCGACCCGCGGCTGCGCGAGGTCGACCTCGGCAACTGGGAGGACCAGCCCTTCGGCGACCTCACTTACCGCTATCCGGAGGCGATGGCGGCGTTCAACGACGACCCCGCGCGCTGGACCGCGCCGGGCGCGGAGCGCTACGACGCGCTTCAGCGCCGCATCCGGGGCGCCGTGGCGGACATCGCCGCGCAGCATGAGGGCAGGACCGTCGTCTGCGTCAGCCATGGCATAGCGATCCGCGCGCTGCTCTGCGATGTGATGGGCGTGCCGAGCGCGGAGGTCCACCGCATCCCCCACGGGGACAACACCGCCGTTTCGCTGCTGGAGATCTCCCCCGGCGGCGCGATGCGCGTCGTCTTCTGCAACGACGGCAGCCATCTCCCCGCCGCGCTCTCCACCTTTGCGCGCCAGAGCTGGTGGACGGAGCCGGGCGCGGTGGACCCCGGCAACGTGCATTTTCAGCGGCTCGACCCCGCGAAGCACCCCAGCCGCTATCTCGCGTTCTATAAAGCCACGTGGCGCGCCGTCCACGGCGACCTGCGCGGCTTTGAGCCGGCGTTCTACGTCCTCTCGGCGACGCGGAGCTTTGAATTTGACCCGGACTCGATCGTGACCATCTGCCGCCCGGACGGGGAGACCGCCGGGATCATCGAGCTGGACCTGCGCCGCGCCGCGGCGGAGGGCGTCGGCTGGATCTGCCTCTGCTACGTGGAGGAGCGCTATCGCCGCGCGCTGCTGGGCGTGCAGCTCATCGGCCACGCCGTCAGCGTCTGCCGCCGCCGGGGGTTCCATGCCCTGCGCCTGAGCGTATTTGAGGGAAACCGCGGCGCGATCGCGTTTTATGAAGCCGAGCAGTTCCGCGTCGTCGGCGAGACCGAGGGCGTCTCCGGTCGGCTGCTCATTATGGAAAAGGAGATCTGATGCAGCACCAACGCTCCCCCATCGTCCCCCGGATCCCCCGCCGCGCCCGCATCGAGCGCCGCACCGAACCGGAGACGGGCCGCATTTTCGCGGTCTCGGACGTCCACGGCAATCTCGACTATCTGCGCCGGCTGCTGGAAAAAATCGAATTTTCTCCCGCCGACACGCTCGTGCTCGTCGGCGACCTGCTGGAAAAGGGTCCCCGCAGCCTCGACACGCTGCGCTATGTGCTGGAGCTTCAGAAGACCCACCGCGTCTGGGCGGTCTCCGGCAACTGCGACTGGTGGTATCCGCTGCTTTTCGAGGTCGGCACGGTCGAGGATAACCGCTGGTATTTAAACGCCAAGCCCCGCTGCCTGCTGCGCCAGATGCTGGGCGAGCTCGGCATCCCCGTCTCGCCGGACATGGACTACCTCGCCGCGCGGGACGCCGCGGCAGCGGCATTTCCGGCGGAGTTCGCCTTCCTGAAGGCTCTGCCGGAGGTCATCGAGACGGAGCGCTTCGTGTTCGTCCACGGCGGACTCCCGGCGGGCGAGCCGGAGAGCTGGGACGCCTGGGCTTGCATGAAATACGACAATTTTTTAGCGACGGAGCGCCGCTTCGACAAGTGGGTCATCGTCGGTCACTGGCCCGTGATGCTCTACGGCGGCGACATCGTGCAGGCAAACCCGATCGTCGACCGCGAGAAGCGCATCGTCAGCATCGACGGCGGCTGCGTGCTCAAGGACGACGGGCAGCTCAACGCGCTCATCCTGCCACCGCCGGGCAGCGAGAGCTTCGATTTTGCCGCCTACGACCCCTTCCCGACCGCCGTTGCGCTGGACGATCAGGCGCCCTCGGCGTGCAGCCGCTATATCCGCTGGGGCGACGCGCAGGTGGAGGTTCTGGAGCGCGGCGCGGAGTTCTCGCACGTCCGCCATGTGCGGACAGGCTATGAGCTGGACGTGCTGACGAAGTATCTCTACGGCGAGGGGCGATACTGCGAAGTGAACGACTGCACGGACTACGCGCTGCCGGTCCGCGCGGGGGATACCGTCTCCGTCGTCGAGGAGACGAGCCGGGGCTATTTCGTGAAGCGCCGCGGCGTTTCCGGCTGGTATTTCGGCGCTCTGGAACGGGAGGAGACGAAATGACGCTGCTCTGGCTCTATCTCGCGGCGGCGAGCCTCGCGCTCTTCGCCCTCATGGGCATCGACAAGGCGGCGGCGAAAAACCGCTGCCGCCGCATCCCGGAGCGCACGCTCCTCGCCCTCGCCGTCCTCGGCGGCTCCCCCGGCGGCATCGCCGGCATGCTCGCCTTCCGCCACAAAACCAGAAAGCCCGCCTTCGCCCTTGGCTTCCCCGCGATCTTAGTCTGCCAGATCGCCGTGGGGATCCTGATCGCGTGTCAGGGGTGAGGGGCGCTTGCGATAAAGGACAGAAAAACATTGCAGTCAGAGGGGGAAAAGACGATATGTATTGCACCCGATGCGGAAAACCGCTCCCGGAGGGAGTGCGCTTCTGCGGCCTCTGCGGCGCGGGCGCGGCGGACGGCGGGGAGAGCCCCGCTTCGCGGACCTGAACGGAAACGTGACCCGCTCGCGCTTCGGCAATCCCTGCCGCGTCGGTTTCGGCGGTGCGGTGCTGGACGACGACGCGCGCCGGCGGCTCGGCACGGTCCCCGTGCTGAAGAAAAAGCCGCTCTCCAGCCGCTATGAGATCACGAACAGCGCCTCCACCGACTGGCGCAGCGCCGGCGAGGTCGCCGACTGGTCGCGCCTCGCCGCCCTGAGCGCCGAGACAAGCGCATGGTTTATCTCCGCGGCTGAACCGGACAAAAGCCTCAAGCCCCCGCAGACGGGACCGTCCGTCTGCGGGGGCTTGAGGGTGTCAAAAAAAGTCTTATCAACGCGGCGAAACCGCACAATTCAAAGGCCTCCCTGTGCAAGGGAGGCTGTCACGGCGCAGCCGTGACTGGAGGGTCGTAAGCTTCTGGAATATCCAGGCTTGGCGTTTGCGCAAGCTTACAACCCCTCAGTCGCGGCTTCGCCGCGCCGGCTCCCCTTACGCAGGGGAGCCGGCTTTAAACTCGCAGCGCGCGGGAGTTCTTTGACAGTCTGCTTGGCTCCCCCCCTCACTTGAGCCCCTTATACATCTCCATCACCGCCGCCTTTGCGGTGTCGATGAAGCGCGCTAAGAGCTTCTGCCCGCGGCTGTCGGCGCGGGTGGCTACGCCGAGCTCGCGGTAAGCCGGGGGCGTCAGCGGCAGGGCGAGAACACGGTCGCGCCGTCCCTGAATGACGAGCTCGCTCAGCACCGAGACGCCGAGCCCATGCTCGACCATGGACAAAATCGTCGGGTCGTTCATATTTGTATAGCGCACGACGGGCTGGACATGGTTTGCCGCGAGCATCGGCAGGATGTCCAGCTCGAAATCGTCGCCGGGCATTAAAAAGTCCTTGCCGGAAAAGCCCCGCACGCCAAAGAGCGCGCCCTTGACCGGGTAAGCTTCCGGCAGAACGGCGACGAGCTCGTCGTTATGCAGCGGCAGCCAGTCGAGCGCCTCGGTCATGCCGGAGGCGAGGTAGCTCACGAAGGCGCAGTCGACCTCCCCCGCGCGCAGCAGCCCCAGCAGCTCCGTGACGGACCCCATGCGGATGCTGACCTCCGCCTCCGGCTCGTCGCTGCGGAAGCGCTGGACGATCTCCGGCAGCCAGTGCTGCGCCATGCTCGAATACGCCCCGACGCGCAGCCGCCGGTGGCGGCTGCCCTTGCTGTGCTCCACGGCGCGCTCCAGCGCCTCCGCCGCCGCCGCGAAGCGCTCCATCGCGGGCACGAGCGCCTCCGCCTCCTCCGTGAGACTGACGCCGCTGCGCCCGCGCCGCAGCAGCGCCAGCCCCAGCTCGCGCTCCAGCGCCTGCATCATGTGCGTCATGCCCGACTGGGTGTATTGCAGCGCCTCCGCCGCGCGGGTCAGATTTCCCGTCTCCCGCACCGTCAGCAGCGCCTCGATCTTCCTGCTGTCCAATGTGCTCCGCCCCTCTCTCCGAAATCCGGATATGCGAACTTGTAATGAATACTATGATAACATGGACCTTTACAATTAGCAAGTGTAATGTTAGAGTGGACAGCACATCGACCTGTTCGGTGTATTTTTGAGAGAGAGGTAAAGAGAACATGGAAACAAAACGCGGCTCCTGGGGGAGCACCTTCGGCTTTCTGATGGCGGCGATCGGCTCCGCCGTCGGCCTCGGCAACATCTGGGGCTTCCCGTATAAGATGGGCAAGTCCGGCGGCTTCACCTTCCTGCTGGTCTATATCGCACTCGGTGTTTTCGTCGGCTTCATCATCATGGCGAGCGAGCTCGCGCTCGGACGCAAAACCGGCCTCGGCGCGGTCGGCGCTTACCATAAGATGGGCGGCCGCTTCAAGTGGATCGGCTGGCTCGCGGTGCTCTCGCCGTTCCTTATTATGACGTTCTACGCGGTGCTCGGCGGCTATACCATTCAATATATGTCCCTGAACCTCGCGGAGCTCAGCTTCGGCATCCAGAGCGCCTTCGGCATCGAGCTCTCCGGCGCGAACACCTTCGGCGCGATGCTGACGAACCCGTTCGGCTGCATCATCTTCACGCTGGTGTTCATGATCATCTGCTACCTTATCAACCGCGTCGGCGTGTCCGAGGGCGTGGAGAAGTTCAATACCATCGGCATGCCCGCCCTGTTCGTGATGCTCGTCATCGTCATCCTCCGCGCCGTCACGATGGAAGGCGCCGCTGAGGGTCTGAAGTTTATGTTCGTCCCCGGCTACGCGGTGGAGGCGGGCTTCGTCGAGGAAGCGCCCTCGCTCATCTCCGTCCTCGGCACCGCCGGCGGTCAGATGTTCTTCTCGCTCTCCCTCGCGATGGGCGCGATGATCACTTACGGCTCCTATCTCGGCAGGAAGGAGAATCTGAAAAAAAGCAGCGTCGTCATCGTCGTCTCCGACACGGTCGTGGCGCTGATGGCGGGTCTCGCGGTCATCCCCGCCGCGGTCGCGAACGGCATCCAGAACGGCATCCCCGTGAACGAGATCCAGCTCGGCGGTCCGAAGCTCCTGTTCGTGACGCTCCAGAACGTGTTCGCGGAGATGGGCGTCGTCGGTCCCCTCTTCGGAGTCATCTTCTACGGGCTTGTGCTCATCGCGGCGATCTCCTCCGCCATCTCGCTCGTCGAGGTCGTGGCGGCGTTCTTCCTCGATAACGCGCACATCAAGGGGCGTCAGGGAAACCGCAAGAAGACCGTGCTCTGGGTCTGCATCGCTATCATGGCGTTCGCGAGCCTCGTCGCCGCCTGCGGCCTCGGCGAGAACCACATCACCCCCGCCGATCTGCTCGGTCTCACCGGGACGGACGCTTATGCTATGTGGAACGACTGCTGGCTCGACTTTATGGACTTCCTCTCCGAGGGCTTCGCCATGCCGCTCGGCGCGATGCTGATGGCGCTGATGATCGGCTGGGAGAAAAAGCCGAAGGAGCTGCTGGGCGAGATCGAGACCGGCTCCGGAAAAACCCGCGCCTTCCGCCTGTTTTACACCTTCTGCATCAAGATCCTCGTCCCCATCGCAATGTGCTTCATCCTCGCCGGTCAGCTCATCGACTTCTTCACCCCCTATTCCGGCGCTTACTCCGTCCAGACGATCTGCTACGCCTTCTCCGCGGCGCTGCTCGTGATCTTCTTTATCATCGCGGTCATCCCGCAGAAGAAAACGGCGGAGGTCAAATAAAAAAACCAGAAATCGCCGCCCCGGTCCGGGGCGGCGATTTTTGAATTTGGGAGGAAACCGCAGCAGCCCCCGTTCAAAACTTGTTTACCCGATGTTTAAAAACAATTCCGCCTTTGTTCATGATTTTGTCATAAGTTTTCCGTATGATAGGACCATCAAAAGGAAAACGACAGGAGGTCGGATAAAAATGACCGATTTCAACGAATATGAGAACGAAACCCGCGGCGAGGCGCCGGAGACGGCTCCGGAGGAGTCCGCCGAGGCGCGCGTGGACGGCGAGTACCGCTTCGTCCGCCCGGACGCGGAGCGCGGGAGCGAGACGGAGCCCCGCGCTTATTCCGACGCCGGCTATGTCGCCTCCGACGAGGCGAGCGCCGTGCCGAAGAGCTATTACTCCGCTCCCGCGGCGGCTCCCAGAGCCGAGCGCAAGCCGAGGAAGCCGAAAAAGCCGCTGGGCGCGGCGGCGGTCGTGGCGCTCTGCCTCGTCTGCGCGCTGCTGGGCGGCGTCGTCGGCGGCGTGGTCCCCGGGCTGATGAAGACCGAGACCCCGACCGAGCAGAGCAGCGGCGGCGACGGCACCGTCATCAATCAGGTCAGCTCCACGACCAGCCCCGTGACCACCAAGCTCGTCACCGCGGGCGACGAGCTGACGGCGACCGAGATCTACTATGACCTCGCGCTCAGTCAGGTCGTCGGCGTCCGCACCGAGATCACTTACACCAACTTCTGGGGCTACACCTCCTCCAGCGCCGTGTCCGGCTCCGGCTTCATCATCAGCGCCGACGGCTATATCCTGACGAACTACCACGTCATCGAGGACGCCGTGAAGGGCGGCTACGACGTGCAGGTCCTGACCTATGACGGCACGCAGTATATCGCCGACATCATCGGCTACGAGGAGGACAACGATGTCGCCGTGCTGAAGATCGACGGCAGCGGCTTCCACGCCGCCACCATCGGCGACAGCGACAGCATGAAGGTCGGCGAGGCGGTCTACGCCGTCGGCAACCCCCTCGGCGAGCTGGAATACACCATGACGGACGGCATCGTCAGCGCGCTCGACCGCGAGATCAGCACCTACGACTCCGACACCCGCACCTATACCAACATCAACATGTTCCAGATCAGCGCCGCCATCAATCAGGGCAACTCCGGCGGTCCGGTCTATAACAGCCGCGGCGAGGTCATCGGCATCGCGAGTGCCAAGTATTCCGACACGGGCGTGGAGTCCCTCGGCTTCGCCATCCCGATCAACGACGCCGTGAAGATCGCGAAGGACCTCATCAGCGACGGCTACGTCCGCGGCAAGGCGTCCCTCGGCATCACCGTCGGCAGCGTTTCCGCCTCCGCCGCCCAGTACTACGGGCTCGTGCAGGGCGCGATCGTGAACACCGTCCAGTCCGGCTCCGCCGCGGAAAAGGCGGGCTTGCAGCCGAGCGACATCATCGTCGCGATGGACAGCTACGAGATCACGGGGCAGGAGGATCTCATCTCCGCGAAGAAGAACTACAGCGCCGGCGACACCGCCACCCTCCGCGTCTACCGCGGCGGCAGCTATGTGGAGCTGACCATCACCTTCGACGAGGAGGCCCCCTCCGCCGAGACCACGGAAGACAGCACCCAGTCCGACAGCCAGAATCCCCCGAACGGCTCCTATAGCCACGGGAACATGGACAGCTACTTCGGCGGCATCTTCGGAAACCGCAACGGACAGTGATCCCCAGCCAAGCCCGGCGCGGGCGCCATACCCCGCCCGCGCCGCCTGACATAGATCGACAGTTTTCTTTTTCTACTCCTTTCTCTTTTCTCTTTTCTCTTTTTTCTCTTTTCTAAGCGGAAGCGCCGGACCCGGCAAGGGCCCGGCGCTTTTGCGCGCGGTATGAGCATCGCCGCGAAGCGGCACCTGTTAAATGCGCAAGGCATCGACACGCGCACGCCCCTTGGCTCTCCCTCCGGGAGAGCTGTCAGCGAAGCTGACTGAGAGGGTCCGCGCGGCGAACCCGGCTTGCGCGCACCGGTGCAGACCCTCTCCGTCCTCGCTGCGCTCGGAAACCTCTCCCAAAGGGAGAGGCAAGGATCCCCGCCCTCACGCGACCTTTTCCAGCCGCACGATCGTCAGGATGCTCTGCTCGCGGGTATAGCTTGCGAGAGGGCTGAAATTGCCGTTTCCGGTGCCGTTCATGATGCCGGCGGCTGCGGCTTCGGCTACGAAATCGAGGGCGTAGCCGGCGATGGCGGCGCGGTCGGCGAAGCTGTTCTCCGCCGCGCCGGGGGTGTAGCCCATCACCTTGGCGAGACGCATCAGGATGACCGCGGCGTCCTGCCGGGTGAGCGTGCCGTCCGGGTCGAATCTGCCGCCCCCGACGCCGTTCACGACGCCGAGCCCCGCCATCTTGCGCACGGCTGCGTCCTGCGTGTCGGTAAAGTCCGCCGCGGCGTCGATGACCTTGCCGGTATAGCGCTCATAAAACTGCACGGCGAGCCGGCAGAACTCCGCGCGGGTGATGGGCGCGGTGTAATTTTTCGCGAGCGCGTCGGGAACATAGCCCTTCTCTGCCGCCGCGTCGACCTCGGCTGCCGCCCAGTCGGAGGGACGGCGATTGCGCTCTACGGCAGCCTCGAGCTGATCCAGCACGTCGCGATACGCTGCGCTTTAGTCCTAACTTTTACAAACGCATAGAAAATGTTTTGGGAATCTCCCCGCCGCGAAAAGCGGCGGGGAGAAGCGCAGGGGGGAATCAATCAAACTGAGTTGTCGGGAGAGATGAAATTATGCCGATCTTAGTTAGACGCTCCATTGCTTCATCATAGGTCGTTGCCCATGGCACGACACAATAGCCGGTTCGTTCGTTCCAAACTCCCCAGCCGCCAAATTCTTTCCATCCAGAACTTCGGTCGGTTGGGTTTTGAGAAAGGACGCAGATCGCCATGTCGGTGAAGAAACGACCACATTTAAGCAATCCGAGACAGTATTCCAACGAGGGTCGGGCTGTGTCATCTTCCTCTCTAAGCTGGTAATATAGCCAGCTTCCGGGATCTTTTGAAAGCGATATTCTCACCATCTTCTCCTTGGTCTGATCATACCCAGATACGGTGATGTTGCCGTCAAATGTGTCAGCCGTAATAAAATTGACACGGTAATCACCTTTGATTGAAATTGTACATGCGTAGAGATATTCCGGATCTCCCAGTTTGATTTCTACCGCAGGTATTTCTTTCTCAATCTTGATTGGAATGATGGCAAGAAATATTGCAAGTCCGCCTAAGGAAAGAATGATTACTCGAATTATTCGCTTTAAGGGGGGAGTTCTTCCTTTAACACGCATACGAATTCATACTTTTTGATGCAGTTTTCCCGACTCAAAGTATCGAAGAAAACAGGCTATCCAAGTCTACAGACTCAACATGCGCAAAGTATCCGAGCGTGTTTTTATAGAAATTGATAACGCTGGCATAAAGAGTCGTATTAATCTTTTCGAACTCCGGTTCATAAGCGTAGGCGCTTCCTGCGAGAAAAATAAAACAGCAAGATAAAAATGCGCACAAAACCGATCGTAAACGCTTGAGGCAAAAAATGTTTTTCATTGATATGACCATTCCTTTCCGCTGCGCTGCAAGGCACCAAAGGGGAATGAAACAGAT
>CAVCTM010000061.1:0-12062 GCA_963605115.1 Pseudobutyrivibrio sp.
CTCCAGTCAGCCTTCGGCTGACAGCCTCCCTTGCACAGGGAGGCCTTTAAAATCGGCGCTGGCGCGGGTAGTTTAAAGGCTCCCCTGTGCAAGGGGAGCTGGCGCGCGAAGCGCGACTGAGGGGTTGTACGCTCACGCAAACGCCAAGCTTGGCAATTCCGTAAGCTTACAACCCTCCAGTCAGCGCTGCGCGCTGACAGCCTCCCTTGCACAGGGAGGCCTTTAAAATCGCGGCGTTTCCGTGTTAGTTAAAACGCTGGTGCCGGGGTTCCAAGGGGGTCGTCAGACCCCCTTGGTCGTTTAGGAGGAGGATTGTTAAGGAGGGACCCAATCGAAAGGGTCCCTCCTTAACTGTGCCTTTGCCTTCTTTCCCCACAGGGGGAAAGAAGGTCGCGCCTTCGGCGCGAAACCTATTCAATCTGCGCCGCAAGGCGCATTCAATATTCATCCTCCCCGCGCCCCAAGAGCACGAAACGCCCCTCACACCATGCAGCAGCCTTCACATTCCCCACAGTCGGGGAACTTGCTGTGGTCATACTCGATGCCGTTGCGGTCATAGTAATCCTTGACCGCCGCCTTGATGCTCTCCTCGGCGAGAACGGAGCAGTGGAGCTTGTGGGCGGGGAGCCCGCCGAGGGCGTCCACGACCTGCTTGTTCGTGACGGCGAGGGCTTCTTCGATGGTCTTGCCCTTCACCATCTCCGTCGCCATCGAGCTCGCGGCGATGGCGCTGCCGCAGCCGAAGGTCTCGAACTTCACGTCCTCGATGACGTTATCGCGGAGCTTCAGATACATCTTCATAATATCGCCGCACTTGGCGTTGCCGACCTCGCCGACGCCGTCCGCATCCGGGATCTCGCCAACATTGCGGGGGTTCATAAAGTGGTCCATGACCGTTTCGGTATAAAGTGCCATAGTAGTTTCCTCCTTCGTTTACAGAATGAATTTCCGCTTGCCGCTGCAAAGGTCCTTCCACATCGGGGACATATTGCGCAGATACTCGACGATCTTCGGCGTTTCGGCGAGGATATAGTCGACCTCCTCCTCGGTGTTCCACTCGCTGAGGCTCAGCCGCAGCGAGCCGTGGGCGACCTCATGGGGTCTGCCGATGGCGAGCAGGACGTGGCTCGGATCGAGCGAGCCGGAGGTGCAGGCGCTGCCGCTCGATGCGCAGATGCCCTTCGCGTCGAGCAGGAGCAGCAGGCTCTCGCCCTCGATGCCCTCGAAGCAGAAGCTGACGTTGCCGGGCAGACGGTTCACCGGGTCTCCGTTGAGCGCGCTGTGGGGGATCTTCGCGAGTCCCGCGATGAGCTTGTCGCGCAGGGCGCTGACCTTGGCGGCGTTCTCGTCGATGTTCGCGGTCATCTCCTTCAGCGCCGCGGCGAGCCCGACGATGCCGGGGATGTTCTCCGTGCCGCCGCGCTTGCCGCGCTCCTGCGCGCCGCCCTCGATGAGATTCGTGAGCGCGACGCCCTGCCGGGCATAGAGCACGCCGGTGCCCTTCGGACCGTGGAACTTGTGCCCGGAGAGGGAGAGCAGGTCGATATTCTGCGCCTTCACGTCGATGTGGAGGTGTCCCGCCGCCTGCACCGCGTCCGTGTGGAACAGCACGCCGCGTTCGCGGCAGACCGCGCCGATCTCCGCGACGGGCAGGACCGAGCCGATCTCGTTATTCGCGAACATCACGGTGACGAGGCAGGTGTCCTCCCGGATGGCGTCCGCCACCTGCTGCGCCGTGACCGTGCCGGTCGCGCCGACGGGCAGGAGCGTGACCTCGAAGCCCTGCTTTTCCAGCTTTTTCAGCGTGTGCAGCACTGCGTGGTGTTCAAACGCGGTGGAGATGATGTGGCGCTTGCCCTTCCGCTCGCCAATGGCGGCGGCGGACTGTATCGCCTGATTGTCCGCCTCGCTGCCGCCGGAGGTGAAATACACCTCGCGCGGCGCGCAGTTTAAGCACGCGGCGACGGTCCCGCGCGCGGCGGCGAGCGCCTCCGCCGCCTCCTGCCCCGCGGAATGGAGGCTCGACGGGTTGCCGTAAGTGATGTCGAAGTAGGGCAGCATCGCGTCGATGGCGGTGCGGCTCATTTTGGTGGTCGCGGCGTTGTCCGCGTAGACATGCATAATATCCAGCTCCTTTTTGTCGACAACGGAGATCTCCATGCCCTTCCGCAGCGTTCCGGAGCGCAGCACGCGCGCGAAAATGCCCTCGCGCGGCATCACGCAGTCCCCTGCCGCCTGCCGGATGGCGCAGCCTTGGTGACACTCCTTGCCGATCTGCGTCACCTCCAGCAGCGCTTCGCCGGCGCGCAGCAGCGTGCCGACCGGCAGCTCGTGGACGCGCAGCCCCGCGATGAGCAGATTCTCCGCGAAAGCGCCGGGCTTCAGCTCAAACGGCACGCGGGAGCGCAGCGTGTCCACGCTCTCAACGCTGAGCAGGCTGACCTGCCGGTGCCAGTCCCCGGCGTGGGCGTCGCCCTCAATGCCGTGGTCCCGGACGAGATACGCCGAGAGGACCTCATATTTCTGAACGCCGCGGATGTCGCTGATACAGATCGCCTGAATGGTCGCCATGGTGATTTCCCCGTTTCGTTAGTATGTTTTACATGCCTAATATGACACGAAATCCCTACTTTGTCAATAGGGATTTAAGAAAAAAGTGCGCCGTCCCCGGAAAAAGCGGAGACGGCGCGCGGTTTTTCACTTCACGGGGCAGCCGCCGGCGGCGGTGGCGGGCTGGAGATCGGAAAGCTTAACGGAATCCAGGTAGCCGTTGATGAGCTCGTCCAGCTTTTCCCAGAGCGGCAGCGTGCAGCACTCGCCGGCGCGCGGGCAGGCGTTTTCCGCCCCCTCCAGGCACGCGACGGGCGCGAGCGAGCCCTCCGTCAGACGCAATATCTCGCCCACGGAGTACCGGTCCAGCGGGCGGCAGAGGCGGTAGCCGCCGTTTTTGCCGCGCTGCCCCTCCACGAGCCCGGCTTTGACCAGAACAGAGACGATGCTCTCCAGATATTTCTCGGAGATCTGCTGCTTCTCCGCCACCTGCGGCAGCGGGATGAAGCTCCCCGCATCATAGCGCCCCAGCTCCAGCATCACCCGGAGCGCGTAGCGACCCTTTGTAGAAACCAGCATACCAAAAACCTCCCGTGCTGCTTTGTTTTCAGCATACCATCGTTCGCCGGAGATTACAAGAGGTTTTTTGATTTCTGTTTAAAGGTCTCCCTGTGCAAGGGAGGCTGTCAGCGCGCAGCGCTGACTGGAGGGTTGTAAGCTTACGGGAGTACCGAGCTTGGCATTTTCGTAAGCTTACAACCCCTCAGGCGCTTCGCGCCAGCTCCCCTTGCACAGGGGAGCCTTTAAAGGGTGCCGCTTCGCGGCGTTGATAGAACGTTCTCACCCCGCAAGAAAACTGCCCGCCCCTTTCGGGACGGGCAGTCTTTTTGCTTTGTCTCTCAGCACTTGAAGATCTTCGACCACTCCGCGTGATCATAATCGTAGCCTTCCCACTTGTTGAATGCCTGCGGGTTGAACTTGCTGGCCTGATAGGGGGAGGAGGTGAAGCGCTTCGCGGCTTCGGACTCCACGACGCGGTGGAGCTCCTGCGGCACGACGGAAAACGGCAGCATGCCGGGCTCGATATCGCGCAGACCGAGGCGCGCGGCGGTCTCCATGGTGTTGTCGAAGCGGCGATAATAGCCGTTGATGCGGCGGATGGGCATATCGAAGGCGAAAAACAGCGCGCTCGCCGGGACGGACACACCGTCCAGCACGACCTTGCCGCCCTCGCCGACGATCTCCAGCAGACCGGGCAGGGCGCGCGTGGTCAGCGCGTCGCCGGAGACGATAACGACGTCGAAGTCTTTCAGCGCGGCGTAAGCGGCGCGGTCAAAGTCCTTGTCCATCGGCAGGGGGAACGCCTCGGCGGAAAAGCCGCTCTTGGCGAAGCAGGGGCACTCGCCGACAACGGCGGCGCGGTGTTCGGGGACGTGGGTATAGCCGAACTCGCCCTTGCCGTCCAGCCCGGCAACGCGCTCCGGGGTGTTATACCACGCATTGAGCGCGGCGACGCCGACGGCGGCTTTCGTCAGGCTGTCCCAGTGGAGATGGCAGGCGGTATCGCGCAGGTAAGCGCCGAGAAAAGCGTCACCGCTGAGGCAGGGCTTTTCCAGCATGCGGGCGATGCCGATGCTGCCGTTGGCGCGCACCGTGACCCACTCGTCGCCGATGACGCAGCCGTCGATGGTGATACCGGACGGGATGCCGATATAAAGATCGTCATAAAGCTTCCACATATCTGCTTACCCCCTCACTTGTTGTTGAACCAAAGCACGGGGCGCTTCAGCTCCTTGGACTTTTCGAGCAGCTCCTCGGCTTCGCCGTAATAGATGATGGAGCCCTGGCACGCCTTGACGCAGGCGGGACGGGTGTCGACACCCTTCGCGATGCGGTCGGCGCAGAGATTGCAGAGGTTCGTGGGGAAGGGAACGTTATCGACCTGCACGTGTCCGTTCGGGTAGGTGTAGATCTGCTCAAGCACCTTGATGCCCCAGGTATCGGCGTCAAACTGGTTTTCCTGCTTGCACGCCACGGTGCAGGCGAAGCAGCCCGTGCAGTATTCCATGTCAAACAAAAGGCCTTTGTTATTCTTCATCTTCTTCCACTTCCTTTCCTCAGCGCTTGTCTTTCCACTCTGGCTCGTCGTTCGGATGCGGATCGTCCTCCGGGGTCATCTTGCGCAGCCGGACGAGGGTGGTCTTGTAGGCGCCGCCGCCGTAGCCGGACTCGGACTGGGTGTCCACCGGGACAAGGATGTTGCAGTTGATGTCCCAGGCGTTGAAGAAGTCCGGACCGGTCGCCTTCGCTTCCGGCATCCACCAGCCGTGGGGCACGCTGACCGTGCCGGGAGACATGGACGGATTCTCCTTCACCTTGCGGCGGATGGAGCCGCGGTCGTTCTCGACCCAGACCCACTCGCCGTTGTCGATGCCGAGCGCCTTCATGACGTCCGGATGGACCTCCACGACGGGATAGGGATCGCAGACGCGCAGCCACGGGATGTTGCGGTGCTCGCTGTGGAAGAACACGGGGCTGCGGCGGCCGCTGACCATGATGAGCGGATATTTCTTGAACAGCTCCGGCGTGCGGACCTCGCTCTCAGGCGGCTCGACGTAAAACGGCAGCGGGTGGATGCCGTACTCCTCGCCGAGCGTGGAGTAGAGCTCGATCTTGCCGGTCGGGGTGCGGAAGCCGGGCTTCTTGTCCGGGCGGAGGTCGCCGCGCTCATAGCGGCGGTAGGGCACGGACTGCGGCCACTGCTCCTGCGTCGGATACTTCCAGCCGCCCGCCTCGGCGAGGGTGTCCCAGGTGTAGCCGGAGGGCGCGATGCGCTCGTTGACGAAATCCTTGAAGGTGGGGTATTTCTCGCGCAGGATCGGGTTGAAGCGCTTGGCAAGCTCAAAGTTGATCTCCCAGTCGGAGCGGCACTCGCCGACCTCGACCGCGGGCTGGATGAGCTGGAGCGGCTGATACCACGCGCGGAAGCTCTCCTTCTCCGCGAAGGTCGCGGCGGGGAGGATGAGGTCGCCGACCGCCTCGGTCGTCGGGTTGTGGAACAGGTCGACGATGACGTTGAACTCCATGTTCATCAGCGCCTTGTAGTGCTTGCGCATATCCGCCGCCTGTCCGCCGAGCAGGTTGGAGGTCTGGATCCACGCGGACTTGATGGGATAGGGCGAGCCGTCGATCATCTGCTGCACCGCCATATCCGGCTGCCCCCATGAACGCATGTTCGCGAGATATTTATAGCGGTCCGCGCCGATGCGCTTTTCGTTGATGCGGTCGAGGATGTCGTCGCCGTAGACGTCCTTGAGCTGCTGGGTGGAATAGGGGTACTGGGTGATGTCCCACGCGTTGCGGGCGATGACGTTGCCGCCGGGGACGTCGAGGTTGCCGGTGATGCACCAGAGATAGATGATGGCGTTATCGACCGCCGTCGCCTCCGGCACCTGATCGAGGGGCAGACCCCAGTGGATGGTGGAGGGGTGGTTCGTGGCGTAAGCCTTCGTCGCGGCGTAGATGATCTCCGGGTCGATACCGGTGATCTCCGCGGTCTTTTCGAGGGTGTAGGGCTTGACCTCCTCGGCGAGCTTGTCGAAGCCGTAGGTCCACTTCTCGACGAATTCGTGGTCATACCAGTCGTTTTCGATGATGAGGTTCAGCATGCCCATCGCGAGCGCGCCGTCCGTGCCGGGGCGGATCTGGAGGAAGTGCTCGGCGCGGGAGGCGAAGAAGGTCCAGCGCGGATCGATGACGATCAGCTTGCTTCCGCGGCGCATGCAGTCCACGATCCAGTGCCCCTGGAATGCGTCCGGGCAGCCGCTCGCCGGGTTCTGCGCCCAGATGACGATGTATTTCGGCAGCTCATAGCGCGGGTCGTCGAAGCGCTTCTCAAAGAACTGAGAGCAGTCGGACACCGCGAAGTCGCCCATCGTGGCGACCTGAGAGCAAAGACGCGGGGTGTAGCAGGACTGGCCCGCGAGACCGAGCTGGGTCCAGTTCGGGCTGCCGTAAGAATAGCAGAGGAAGGAAATGGGTCCGCCGATGTCGCGGCCCGTGCCCTGAATAAAGATGACGGATTCGGGACCGTATTCCTCCTTGAGCCGGGTCCACCTCTGCTCGATGGTGTCGTAAGCCTCGTCCCAGCTGATCTCCTCCCACTTGCCCTCGCCGCGCTCGCCGACGCGCTTGAGCGGCTTCGTGATGCGGTCCGGGTGGTTGATGTACTGGGTGCATGCCAGCAGACGCGGGCAGGCGCGGCCGTGGTTCCACGGATGGTCCGGGTCGCCCTCGACCTTGACGACCTTGCCGTCCTTGATGTAAAGCTCCACGCCGCAGCCGCCGTGACAGCCGGGTCCGGGGGACCACGCCGTGGTCTTTACGACTTTGTCGAATTCAACACTCATTGCTTTTGTTCCTCCTTCTCATTTTTGCAGGGACGTTTGTTGTTCTTCTCCTGCTCCCACTATAGAGGATGGCGCGGTTTTTGTAAAACAACTAATAATTGGGTTGCACAAATCCTTGCGTATATTATATAATATCCTCAGTGAAATTTACAGTGTTATTCTCGAAAAATTTTGAGGTTATGATAAATCTTTTTTATAATAGCCGGGGGACCAAGATTTTTTGAGAGGAAGAAGGAACAAAAGAAGGGGGACTTTTTCATGCTCAATGAGAGCAGCATCAACTGCTTTCTGTCGCTCGCGGAGACGCTGAGCTTCACGGAGAGCGCGCGGCGGCTTTACCTGACCCAGCAGGCGGTGAGCCGCAACATCATGCAGCTGGAGGCGGAGCTCGACCTGCCGCTCGTGAACCGCGACGGGCGTGTCATCACGCTGACGCCCGCGGGCGAGCGCTGCGCGGAGATGTTCCGCGAAATGAGCCGGCGCTTCACGGAGGAGATGGACGCCATCCGCCGCGAGATGAATACGGAGGTGCGCGCCGTGCGCGCCGGGTTCCAGAATTTTCTCGACTTCGGCGCGGAGATGTTCCACAGCAACGAGCTGTTCCGCCAGCGCTGCCCGGAGGCAATCCTGAAGGTCGAGCGCCACAGCCCCGGAACGCTCGCGAAGCGGCTCTACTCCGGCGCGCTGGACCTCGCCGTGATGCACCGGCGCTATGCGCCGACGAACCCGGACTATGAGATCCGCGACCTCTTTACGGTCCATCTGAACATCCTCGTCTCCCCCAAGCACCCGAACGTGAACGAGAGCGCGACCTATCTCGACTTCCGCACCCAGCCGTTTATCATCGACGTGTTCGAGGACGAGAGCGACGCGGCGCTCGAAGCCCGCGCCAAGCGCGAGATCGCGCTCATCGGCTTCGACCCCTCCGCGCTCATCACCGTCCCGAACCGCGACAGCGCTTACGTCACCGCCGAGATGAGCGACGGCGTGCTTTTGAGCTCCGACATCAGCCAGTCCCGCGGTCCCGGTCTGCTCCACTACCGCGTCGGCATCACGGACGCCGTCAGCTGCGTCTGGCGCAAAAAGACCGCGAGCCCCTCGGTGCAGTCGTATGTGAACATTCTCACGAAGGTCTTCGCCGGGGTGAAATAAACAAAAAACACCCCCGTCAAAAAAGCCTCTCTTAAGTTCGCGTCCGCAGACGCGAATAAAGTCAAATCATTTTTCGGCGTGACACGTGCGTGCCGAAAAATTCTCTGCACGGAGGGAACGTGCTCGCCGCAAGGCGAGTGCGCTGAGCGGAGTGAATCCTTTTCGACCGAGAGCCCAACGAAGTGGGTCTCGGTCGATAATATCCCTCTTCCCTTTTTCCCCGGTCCATGTTATAATATGGTTTACCTTACTACTTTCATCTGGAGACTGTGGGAATATGAAGGAAAAGTTTTCGCTGAAAAAAGTGCTGAAGGCGCACCCGGAATACTGGTATATTCTGTTCGTGCCCTGCTATCTGATCTGCTTTTTCATCGTGGAGCATCTTGTGCCGTCGGACGGGGACTATTGGGTCTCCCATCTCCCGCTGGACGACAAGATCCCCTTTCTGGAGGGCTTCGTCATCCCCTACTGCATGTGGTATCCGCTGCTGCTGTTTGTCGGCATCTGGCTGATGGTGAGGGATGTGCCGGAATTTAAAAAGTACATGCGCTTTCTCATCATCGGCTTCGGTTTCACGCTGGCGTTCTGTCTCGTGTTCCCGAACGGGCAGTACCTGCGTCCCCTGCCGTTTGAGCGGCAGAATTTCTGCACCTGGCTGCTGGGACGGCTCTACGCCGCGGACACGAACACGAACGTTCTGCCGAGCATGCACGTCATCGGCTGCGCGGCGGCGACGGCGGGGGCGTTTTCCGCCCGCTGCGGGCTGCGCAGGTGGCGCTGGGGCGTCGCGGTGCTGAGCGTCTTCATCTGTGCCTCCACCGTATTCGTGAAGCAGCACTCCATTCTGGACCTTCTCGCCGGGATCATCGTCAGCATCCCGATCGCACTCATTTTGTATCTGCCCAAACGGAAAGGAGCTCAGGAATGCCGAAGGAAAAAAGCGGAACAAGCCTCGTAAGAAAAATTCTGAACGCCTACCGCACGGAGAAAAAGAGCGTTTTCGTCGTCTACGTCGTGCTGCGCTTCCTCGTACTGGCATCGCTCGTTTTTTCCTGTATTCAAGGCGACTTGGAAAACGCCTTCATCTGCCTGCTCGTGCTCTTTCTGTTCCTTCTGCCGCTGCTGTTTGAGGCGAGCTTTAAAGTGGAGCTGCCGAGCACCCTGCAGATCATCATCCTGATCTTCATCTTCGCGGCGGAAATTTTAGGCGAGCTGCAAAGCTACTTCGTGCGCTATCAGCACTGGGACACCGTGCTCCACACGACCTGGGGCTTTCTCTGCGCCGCCGTGGGCTATTCGCTCGTGGACATCTTAAACCGGAACAAAAAGATCCGCTTCTCGCTCTCGCCGATTTACCTTGCACTCGTGGCGTTCTGCTTTTCCATGACCATCGGCGTCCTGTGGGAGTTTTTCGAGTTCGGCATGGACTACTTTTTCCATAAGGACATGCAGAAGGACACCGTTATCCACGCCTTCTCCAGCGTGACGCTCGACCCCACGCAGAGCAACATCCCCATCCGGGTCGATGGCATCACGGACGTCGCGATCAACGGCGAATCGCTCGGTCTCGGCGGCTATCTCGACATTGGGCTTTACGACACGATGGAGGACCTCTTCGTCAACTTCCTCGGCGCAGTCGTCTTCTCCGCTCTCGGCTTTATCGACGCCAAAACCGGCGGCAAGCTGAAGCTCGTTTCAAGATTCGTCCCGCAGGTCCCGGACAAGCCGGAAGAAGAATAAAAAACGCCCCCTGTCCCGAATCGGGACAGGGGGGCGTTTTTTGTCAAAGAAGCCTCGCTTGCGTTCGCGCCCGCACGCCCTTGGCTCTCCCTCTGGGAGAGCTGGCAGCGCGAAGCGCTGACTGAGAGGGTTTTCGCCTGCGAAACCGCCGCGTTCCGATGGTTCGTTCGTAGGGGGCGGCGTCCTCGACGCCCCGCTGCTTCCGCCTTCATTCGGGCTTCCCCCCAAGCGGACTGTCGAGGACGCCAGCCCCTACGAAGTATCGCCGGAAGCTTGGCTGTTGACGGCAGCTGGCAGCCCTCTCAGTCAGCTTCGCTGACAGCTCTCCCAAAGGGAGAGCCAAGGAGCGTGTGCGCACCGGGGATGCCCTTACACTTCGGGGACCATTAAAAAATTGTGCGCCTTCGGTGCTCTCTCGTTTGAGCTTTATCCCAGCGCGACGTCGAGCACCATCATGAGCGCGAAGCCCGCGGCGGCTGCTACGGTGGCGATGTTGCTGTGCTCTCCGGTCTGGCTTTCGGGGATGAGCTCCTCGATGACGACATAGAGCATCGCGCCGGCGGCGAAGGCGAGCAGATAGGGCAGCGCGGCGGTAAGCTGGCTGACGAACAGCACGGTCAGCAGTCCCGCGGCTGGCTCCACCGCGCCGGAGAGCACGCCGAGCCCGAACGCCTTTCCGCGCCCGGCGCCCTGTCCGCGCAGCGGAAGCGAGATGATCGCGCCCTCCGGAAAATTCTGGATCGCGATGCCGAGCGAGAGCGCCAGCGCCGCCGCGCCGGAAATGCCGCTGCCCGCCGCCTGCGCGCCCGCGAACGCCACGCCGACCGCCATGCCCTCCGGGATGTTGTGGAGCGTGACGGCGAGGAGCAGCATCGCGGTCTTGTTCAGGTGGGCGGGAACGCCCTCCGGCTTGTCGCTGCCGAAGTGGAGGTGGGGGATCACGCTGTCGAGCAGCAGCAGAAAGCCGATGCCCGCGAGAAACCCGACCAGCGCCGGCAGCCACGGCACGCCGCCCTGCGCCCGCGCCATGTCGATCGACGGGATGAGCAGCGACCAGACGCTCGCCGCGATCATCACCCCCGCCGCAAAGCCCAGCAGCGCCTTCTCCAGCCGCGGCGACACCTCCTTTTTCAGAAAAAACACCATCGCCGCGCCGAGACTCGTCCCCAGCAGCGGCAGAAACAGCGTGGTAAAAAGCTCCTTCACGCCGATGATCCCTCCTTTTTTGACAAATCATTCTTTGCCGCCATTATATCAGTTAAAGGGCTCTAACGTCAAGAGGGAAGATGCGGAAGAGACAAGGCGGGCAAATGCCCCAAAGATGACCTGTCGTTTTTTTGCGGTTTTGCCGATTTGACTTGCCCCGTTCCGTATGTTAAGGTATAGACAAAACAGATAAAAAAAGGAGGACACAGAGCATGGACAAAAAGCGATGGACGGCGCTGGTGCTGACGCTTTTGATCTGGGCGGGGAGTCTGCTCGGCTGCCGGGCGATCGCGCGCAGCCGGGTGCGGGAGCAGTACCGCAGCTATGCGCGGCAGGCGCTCAGCACCGAGGTGCTCTCCTGTCTCCATCTGACGGACACCGCGATCGACGAAGCGCTCGCGTCCGGGGAGCCGGTCTCCTGCGCGGAGATCGCGCGGAATTTCGCCGTCGCCGCGGAGATGCAGCGCGTTCTGCGGAACACCTATCTCCGGGATGAGCCCGGCGGCATCTCCGTGTCCTACGGTGTGTGGTTATCCTGCCGCGCGCGGATCGAGGCGCTCGCCGGCGCCGGTGCGGAGGAGCAGACCGCCTTTTCCCGTGCCCTCGGCGCGCTCTGCAAGGAGGAAAAGCTGCGCTTTGACTCCCCTGCCGGCGAGGATTTCGAACAGAAGCTCACCGCGCTGGAGACCAAGCTCGCCGCGCTGCTGGAGGAGCAGGACTGACAAGCCCGCAAAAGCGAAAAAGCCGCGTCCCCGTTCCGGGGACGCGGCTGAGAGTGTCAAAGAACTCTGCGAACTGCGATTTTAAAGGCTCCCGAAGTGCAAGGGGAGCTGGCGCGAAGCGCCTGAGGGGTTGTTGCCAAGCCTGCGCAAACGCCAAGCTTGGATATTGCGTCAGCTTACAACCCTCCAGTCAGCCTTCGGCTGACAGCCTCCCTTGCACAGGGAGGTCTTTAAATTGTGCGGCTTCGCCGCGTCGATGACCTTTTTTGACACACTCAAAAGC
>CAVCTM010000062.1:0-12001 GCA_963605115.1 Pseudobutyrivibrio sp.
AGGGGGAATCCAAGGGGGTCGCAAGACCCTCTTGGTCGTTCAGGAAAAGAGGGTGTCGGGAGGAAAACCCAATCGAAAGGGTTTTCCTTCTGACTGCGCCTTTGCTTACTTTCCCCGCAGGGGGAAAGTAAGTCGCGTCCCGCGGACGCGAAACAAATTAAATTTGCGCCAAAGGCGCATTCAGCATTTAAAACCCCTTACCTTTGGGACGTAAAACCCCACACTTTGCCCACCGCAGACGGACACACCCGCTCACTCCTCCCCCTCGATCAAAAACGAAAACAGCAGCAGCTCGCGGTTTTCGAGATCGTCGGGGCTGGTGTGCATGATGGACCGGATCTTGTTCATGCGATAGATCAGACTGTTGCGGTGCAGCCCCATGCGGCTTGCGGTGTCGGTGTAGTTCCCGCCGCAGAGGAGATACTCGAAGAGCGTGCGGCTGTACTGGGTCTTCTCCTCCTCGTCGGCGCGGCGCAGACGGGTGAGGTCGGGGTGGACGAGGCGGCGCAGCGCGGGAGTTTCGCGGCATTCGGCGGCGAGACAGCGGCAGGCGGTCTGGTACATGGTCGCGGAGCTCTCGCCGCTGCGGGCTGCCTGCTCCAGCGCGGTGGAGGCCTGCGCGTAATATGCCGGCAGCTCGCCGAGCCCGGTGAACTCATAGCTGAGCCCCCAGAGAAAGGCGTCCGGCGGGATCTGGGCAGCGAGCTGGCGCTGCGCCTGCGCATAGCTGCGCTTCGGTCCGAGACCGAGCAGGCAGACGACCTGTCCCCGATAGGAGAACACGACTGCGCCGGCAAAAAACTCCTCCAGCCGCCCGCGGAGGACGGCGAGGATGGGCGTGTCCGAGCGGTTTTTGCCCTCGATGACCGCGAGGACGAGCTCCTCGCCCGGCGCGAGACCGCGGCTGCGGAGAAAGTCCGGGACGTTCGTCTCGCCTATCTCGCGCCCTTCGAGCAGCGCCGTCAGCAGCACGGAGGGGTCGGACACGGCGATGAGCTTTTCCGTGTTGCTGCGGACATATTTCTCCACGAGCTCGGCAAAGGTGTGCATCAGATGCACCTCGCCGCGGTTGAACGGGCGGCCGTTTTCCAGCGCGATGATCTCCGCGACGCGGCGGCTGCTCAGGAAGATGTTGGCGTGCAGGATCATCGCCCCGTAAGCCGGGGAGCGCGCCACGACGGGGTATTTTTCGTTGAAGACGTTCTGGAACTCCGGGTCCGTGCTGACGGTGCGCACCGCGTCGTAGTCGAGCGTGTGCTTGCCGACGCTTGCCTCCATGCGCGCCCAGTCGGGATGGGTGTCCGCCGGGTAGCCGTGGGTGATGGCGAAGGTCCAGCTGCTGTCGTTTTTGATGAACATCGGGCGGCGGAACGCCGTGTTCGCCGCGTCCAGCAGCTGCTGGAGCGAGGCGCCCTCGACCATGAGGGAGTAGAGCTGGCGCTCCCACTCGTTGTAAAACTCGAAGATCTCGCTCAGGCAGTTGCTGAGCTGCGCCGCGTCCGCGTTCGGCACGAGGATGTAGTCCATGTCGTTCACGAGCGCCGCGCCGGTCTTCCCCGCGCCGTGGATCTGCTCCGGCGGCACGATCTCCACGTAGCGCGCGCTGTAGCTGTCCGCGGCGCTCTGGCGGAACGCCGAGATGCGCGGCAGCCCCGCGTCGATGCTTGCCGCGGCGTCCAGCCCCCGCGCCTCCAGCTCCGCGCAGATCGTCCACATGCTGAGCTTCATTTTTCCCGCCTCCCGCTTCGTTTTCTGCCTCCATGATAGCATATCCGGACGTTTTGTGCAACTTGCAAAATCGCCTGGGACAAGATTTGGGGAAACCCCTAAAACGCAGGGTTTTTCGTTGTAGGAAATGCACAATTGTTTCGGGCTCGTTTGGAACAAATCTCCGTAGCGCAAAAAGGCGCAAAATGCTACAATATAACCGTCAAATTGGTGTTCGTCTCCGTTCCCACCGCGTTGTAGGAAACGCACACCGGCAAAATAAAAAAACAGGAGGAATCAGTTTTATGCTGCCACCGAATCTTGACGAACTCGATGCCTACAAAGACTACAACCAGATCCCCGATCCCTATGTTGGACCCGTGACGGACCCGTACAGCGGCCTGGTGTTCTATGAAATGACCCACGAGTGGGGCACCGGCGTTCCCTCTTACCCCGGCGATGCGGACGTCATCTTCGACCACGGCGTGAAGCATGCCCAGTTCGGCGTGCAGGCGTTCAAGATCCGCACCAACTTCCATACCGGCACCCATCTGGTCGCGCCGATCCACATGTACTGCTACGGCGACGATCTGGAGCATCTGAGCGTTGACCACTACTTCGGCAACGGCGTGATCCTCGATCTGCGCAATAAGAGCAACTGGGACAAGATCACCGCGGACGACCTGAAGGCCGCCGGTGAGATCCGCGAGGGCGATATGGTCGCCATCAACACCGGCTGGCACCACAAGTACTCCGACTCCATGGAGTATTTCGGCGAGGCTCCGGGTCTGACCCTCGATGCCGCTGAGTACCTCATCTCCAAGAAGGTAAAGCTCGTCGCCGTCGATATGCCCTATGTCGACTGCCCCTGCACCACCGTCCTGACCCCGCATGTCGGCCGCCATGGTCCGTTCATGAAGCGTCTGGTCCCCATCTACAAGGAGAAGACCGGCCGCGACGCGCTGGAGGATTATCCCGGCTTCTATCCCGCACACAAGGCGCTCGCCAAGGCGGGCATCCCCGTCATCCAGCAGATGGCTGGCGACGTGGACGACATCACCGGCAAGCGCGTGACCATGATCGCCACCCCGTGGAAGATCCGCCGCGGCGACGCATGCCCCGTCCGCTTCACCGCCATTATCGATCCGACCGGCAACGTCCGCATCGATAAGGGCGAGGCTTTTTGAGAACGAAGAAAGAAAGGAGAGTAAGAACACATGAGCGTACAGATTTTTGACCTGTCCCATACCTTCGAGCCGTTTATGCCCCAGTGGCCGTCCGGCTGCAACCTGAAGGAGGAAGTCATCCGTTACCACGCCGATGCAGATATGTACAACATCCAGTGGGAAGGCATCATGCACCGCGGCACCCATATGGACGCCCCTCTGCATGTCACCGAGCTGACTCCGGACATCACCCAGTATCCTCTCTGGCGTTTCTTCGGCTCCGGCGTCTGCGTGAGCGTCCCCAAGGGCAAGTGGGGCAAGCTTGAGCCGGAAGATCTCGAAAAGTTCAACGATGTCATCAAAGAGGGCGACATCGTGATGATCAACACCACCCAGCACCACATCTGGAGCGACAGCGACGACTACTTCGCTTACGGCTGCGGCGCCACCGGCGAGCTCGCCAAGTGGTTCGTTGAGAAGAAGGTCAAGATGGTCGGCTACGGCTGCCAGGCCAACGACCACCCCATCGCCACCAAGCTCGTGGACCTCGGTCTCGGACCCCTGCGCCCCGACCTCATCGAGGAGTGGAAGCAGACCTACGGTCGCGACCCGAAGGAAGACTTCCCGCTCTGGGAGCCGGCGCATAAGTTCCTGATGGTCGAGGGCGGTATCCCCGGCATCGAGAACGTCGGCGACGACGCCTTCGGCAAGGAGGGCGGCGACTTCGACGAGGTCACCGGCAAGCGCTGCTTCTTCGCGGCGTTCCCGTGGCGCTTCCACATGGGCGAAGGCTCCGGCGTCCGCGTGCTCGCGCTGACCGACCCGGACCAGACCTTCCGTTTCGAGAAGGGCGAATAATTCCCCGTCTTATTTTCAGAATCCCGGCATAAAAATTTTGCGGCTGAACACCGCACAAAGGAGATAAAGCATTATGGATCTGTTTAATCTTCAGGGCAAGAACGTTGTTGCTGTCGGCGGCGCCGGCGGCATCGGTCAGGCGATCGCGCAGGGCTTCGTCGAGGCCGGCGCAAACGTCATCATCGCTTCCCGCAGCGAGGCTTCTCTGGAGCGCGCGCAGGAGGAGATCAAGGCCGCTACGGGCAAGACCGTCGGCTACTACACCGTGGACGCCACCAACGAGGCGGACGTGCAGGCGCTCGTCGAGAAGACCGTCAAGGATCTCGGCAAGGTCGACGTTCTGGTCTGCGCGCAGGGTCTGAACAAGAAGTTTCCGGCGCAGGACTTCCCGATGGACGTCTATCAGCAGATGCTGATGGTCAACGTTCTGGGCGTTATGTGCTGCTGCAAGAACTTCGGCAAGCACATGATCGAGAACGGCTACGGCAAGATCGTCATCCTGTCCTCCGTCCGCGGCAAGGTCGCGACCAAGGGGCCCGGCAACGCCGCTTACGCTGCCACCAAGGGCGCTGTTGACATGATGGTCCGCCAGCTCGCGAGCGAGTTCGGTCCCCACGGCATCACCGTGAACGCCCTCGGTCCCACGGTCACCGAGACCCCGATGATGAAGGCTGTTATCGAGCAGCGCGGCGGCGACGCTTACCGCAAGAGCCTTGCCGACGATCTGCCGATGCGCCGCATGGCTGTTCCTGAGGACTGCGTGGGCACCGCTCTGTTCCTCGCTGCCCCGGCTTCCGACTTCCTGACCGGCAACATCCTGTATCCGGACGGCGGTCTGACCTGCGTCCGCTAAGCGCGAACCGACTCATCAAAAGACCCATTCTCCGCGGGGCGCTTTTGCCCCGCGGAGAACGTGCCAATAAAATAACAACACACAACGGATCGAAATTTGGAGGAGAATCCTACCATGGGCAAGAAGATCATTATCACCGCCGCCCTCTGCGGCGCCGGCACTACCAAGAAGCAGACCCCGTATGTCCCCATCACCCCGGAAGAGATCGCGGCGGACGCCGTCGCCTGCGCCAAGGCGGGTGCTTCCATCATCCACATCCACGTCCGCGACGAGCAGGGCGCCAACACCATGGAAGTCGAGCGCTTCTGCTATGTCATGAACTATGTTCAGGCTGCGCTGGACAAGGAGGGTCTGAACCCCGTCCTGAACCCGACCACCTCCGGCTCCAAGTTCCCCATCGAGATGCGTCTGGGCTCTCTGCCCATCCTGAAGCCCGAAATGTGCTCTTACGATCCGGGCTCCCTGAACTGGGGCAACAGCTACATCTTCAAGAATGAGCCGAAGTTCCTTGAGGATCTCGGCACCATGTGCCAGGAGCTCAACTGCAAGCCGGAGTGCGAGGTCTTCGACGGCGGCTTCTGCGGCAACATCGCTTACTATCTGAAGAAGGGCTTCCTGAAGGG
This sequence comes from Pseudobutyrivibrio sp., assembly GCA_963605115.1. Classification (GTDB taxonomy): domain Bacteria; phylum Bacillota; class Clostridia; order Oscillospirales; family Oscillospiraceae; genus SVKR01. The sequence goes on from CAVCTM010000062.1 coordinate 5,208, forward strand.
ACCGGTCCATGCGCAGCTCGTTCTCGGCGTTGCCGGCGGTATGCCCGGCACCATCGAGTCCATCGACTACCTGACCCGTCACCTGCCGGCGGACTGCACCTGGTCCATCACCGGTATCGGACACGCGCATATGCCCTGCCTGCTGGGTGGCCTCGCCGCCGGCTGCGACGGCCTGCGCGTCGGTCTGGAAGACAACATCTATATGGAGAAGGGCGTTCTGGCGACCAACGAGCAGCTCGTTGAGCGCGCCTGCCGCATCGCTGTCGACGCCGGCCGCGAGATCGCGACCCCGGCTGAGACCCGCGAGATCCTTGGTCTGAAGGGCAAGATGGGCGACTAAGACAGTCCCGCTTTTCCAAGGCAGACACAACACCGCCGGGAGGCTTCATATCGGCCTCCCGGCGCGCTTTCATTCTGCGTGAGCGCCGAAGAAATCGCGCTTCCGGGACGATTTCTTCAGCGCTCACCGAAAATCCCACGGGGATGGTTTTTGAAAAAGTTTTATTTGAGAAAGAGGAAAGAAAAGAAAATGGATTATCTTAGCAGCGTACTGGCGTCCATGATGAGCACGATCTTCTTCGTGGCGCTCATCGCCGCGGTGGGTTACCTGATCGGCGGCTTCTCCGTCAAGGGCATCTCCCTCGGTACCGCCGGCGTCCTCCTGATGGCACTTATTTTCGGCATCATCGCGAGCAAGAACCCCTACATCACCATTGGCAGCAAAAACATCGTGCTCTTCCTGAAGAGCGCCGTTGAGCTCGACGACGGCACCGTTCTCGCCGCCAACAGCGGGAGCTATAACCTCATCAGCAGCATCGGCACCGCCCTGTTCGTCACGGCGGTCGGTCTCATCGCCGGTCCGAAGTTCTTCCGCACCTTCAACAAGCAGAACCTCGGCTACATCCTGATGGGCGTCGTCGTCATCGCCGTCGGCGCGCTGACCGCGATCGTCATCATCAAGGTCAGCCCGGACCCGGACGTCAACTCCTCCCTCGTCACCGGCCTGATGACCGGTGCGCTGACCAGCACCCCCGGTCTTTCCGCCGCGAAGGAAGTCGCGATGGACGAGGCGAAGGTCACGGCGGGCTACGGCATCGCCTATATCTTCGGCGTTCTCGGCGTCGTCTTCTTCGTGCAGCTCATGCCGCGCATCCTGAAGATCGACATCGCCAAGGAGCGCGAGAGCTTCGTCGCCGCCAACGTCATCAAGATCCCTGAGCCGAAGAAAAAGCTCTTCAAGGTCGACTCCGAGAGCTTCTTCCCCTTCTTCCTCGCCATCACCTTCGGCTGCATCATCGGCGCGATCAAGATCCCCGGCATCAACTTCTCCCTCGGCACCTCCGGCGGCACCCTGATCGCGGGCCTCATCATCGGTCACTTCGGACATATCGGACCCATCGACTGCCGCGTCAGCAAGCAGAGCCTCGTGTTCTTCCGCGAGCTCGGTCTCTGCCTGTTCCTGATCGGCGCGGGCGTCCCCGGCGGCGTCAACTTCGTCGCGAACGTCAAGGTGAGCTACTTCATCTTCGGCGCCCTCATCACGCTCATCCCGATGATCGTGGGCTATATCCTCGGCCGCTACGTCTTCAAGCTGAGCATCTTCAATAACCTCGGCTCCATCACCGGCGGCATGACGAGCACCCCCGCGCTCGGCACCCTGATCGCCACCGCCGGCACCGACGAGGTCACCGCGGCTTACGCCTCCACCTATCCGTTTGCCCTCGTCTGCGTGGTGCTCGCAGCTAAGATCATCTGTACGATCATGTAAAAAACCGCGCTTTTGCGCAAGCAAACAGGAGTGTTTTCTTCATGGACAGAATTTTTGAAAAACTGAACGACCGCATCATGACCGCCGACGAAGCGGCGGCGATGATCAAGCCGGGCATGGTCCTCGGCTGCTCCGGCTTCACCGGCGTCGGCCACCCCAAGGCGCTGCCGCCCGCCATTGCGAAGCAGGGCACCGCCAAGGGTCTGACCCTGCTGACCGGCGCCTCCGTCGGCGACGTGCTCGACGGCGAGCTCGTCCGCGCCGGTCTCGTGGCGCACCGCTTCCCGTATCAGACCAACAAGTCGATGCGCGACGCGATCAACGCCGGCGAGGTGGAGTATGCCGATATGCACTTGAGCCACATGCCCGCGTTTTTGAACCGCGGCGTCGGTCCCCATATCGACTTCGCCATCATCGAGTGCGCCGCCGTGACGGAGCAGGGACTTATCCCCGCGGCGACCGTCGGCGCGTCGGACAGCTTTGTCTACAACGCGGATAAGGTCATCGTCGAGATCAACACCACGATCCCGATGGGCATCGTCGGCATGCACGATATTTACCGCGTCCACACGCCCTTCGATCCCGCCCCGATCCCCCTGACCGATCCGTCCCAGCGCATCGGCGACACGTTCATCCCCTGCCCGCCGGAGAAGATCGCCGCGATCGTCGTCACGGACGACGCCGGCTCCTTCCCCGTGTTCAAGCCCGCGGACGACGTGTCCAAGGCGATCGGCAGCCACATCGTGGACTTCCTGAAGAAGGAAGTCGCGGCGGGCCGCCAGCCGAAGAGCCTCTTCCCGATCCAGTCCGGCGTCGGCTCCGTCGCGAACGCCGTGCTCTACGGTCTCGCCGACGGCGGCTTCGACGGCATGCGCATGTACACCGAGGTGCTTCAGGATTCCGCGCTGGAGCTCGTCAAGAGCGGCAAGCTCGCGAGCGCTTCTGCGACCTCGCTCTCCCTCTCCAAGGAGATGTGCGCCGAGCTCTATGACAACATCGACTTCTACCGCGAGCGCATCGTCATCCGCCCGCAGGAGGTCGCGAACCACCCGGAGCTCGCCCGCCGCATGGGTCTCGTGTCCCTGAACACCCCCATCGAGTGCGACATTTACGGCAACGTCAACTCCACCCACGTTATGGGCAGCAAGGTCATGAACGGTCTCGGCGGCAGCGGCGACTTCGCGCGCAACGCCGGTCTGACCATTTTCGCCACGGAGTCCGTCGCCAAGGGCGGCGCGATCAGCTGCATCGTCCCGATGGTCTCCCACGTGGACCACACCGAGCACGACGTGCAGGTCATCGTCACCGAGCGCGGCTACGCCGACCTCCGCTGGAAGAGCCCGAAGGAGCGCGCAAAGCTCATCATCGAAAACTGCGCCCACCCGGACTATAAGCCGATGCTGGAGGAATACTTCGCCGAGGCGTGCGCCAAGTCCAGCGGCAAGCACACCCCCCACATTCTGCCGAAAGCCCTCAGCTGGCACGAGCGCTTCCTTGAGACCGGCAGCATGCTGGTGAAGTAAAAAAACAAAAAAAAGACACGGACGGGTCCCGTCCGTGTCTTTTTTTATTGAAAAAACAAAGGGACCGCCGCGGCTGCGGCGGTCCCCGCGTCGGAAAACTATCCGGTTTATCCGGCCTTGCCGACGCTTGACCCGAAAAAACACCGGGACGGCTGCGCATCGCGAAATGCAACGGCAGTTCTTCGTCCCTATGGTCGGTATGCGACCATTCGCGGAGAACAGGCTCCCGCACCGGTCTGGAGCTTCAAGTTATCCAAAGCCCTGCCGACCAAAGCACCTTTTCGATCGGGTCCGCGCTTATCTTGCCCCGGCACCGGCGTGTTATGCATGCAATTTTTGGATAAAGCGCGGCGCGGCGGCGCAGACTAAGGGAAAGCTTTTTTCCGGAGGTCTTTTTTTATGCTTTTTCAAAAACGCCGCGCCGCGCGTGAGATGCGCGAGCGCCTTGCCGAGGCGGAAGCGGAGCTGCTGGACCTGCGCCGCAGCATCGCCGCGGCTTACGACGTGTTTGACCACGCAGCGGAGGATTCGCTCGTCGAGGCGAGCATTCTGGAGCTCGCCGCGCTGGAGGCAAAGTACAGCCGCGCCCTGCGGCGCGCGAAGGCGCTCTATGCCGCGGCGGAGACGCCGCAGCGCCGCCCCGCCGCCGCGCCCACCGCGGCGCGCGCCTAACGCTCGCTCGGCACCGGCTCCGCACTGCCGAAGATCAGATCGTCGATATCTTTTCCCATGTTCTGTCTCTCCCTTCCGAAAATGACATATACGCCAGTGTATGCCGGGGGAGGGGAAATGATGCCGGAAAAATCTGCCTATGCGCGGCGCAGGACCGCGACGACGATTTCCGGGTTGTTGCAAAAGCGCGGGACCGGCGCGTCGCCGATGCCGCGGGAGACGACGAGGGTATAGCGCCCGGAGGGGAGCGCGCCGGCGGTGTCCGCGGGGAAGAGCCCGCGCCCCGTGCCGAACACGCCGCCCAGAAGCGGCAGGCGCACGACGCCGCCGTGGGCGTGACCGCAGAGAACGGCATCCGCCGCGAGGTCGGGGTATTTTTCGCGGAAATCGTTGCGGTGGGCGAGGAGCAGGACGAAATCGTCCGGCTTTTCCGCGGCGATGCGCGCGCAGAGCGCGTCCGGTGTCGTCTGATCGCGCGGACCGTTCGGGTCGTCCACGCCCGCGAGGACGATCTCCGCGCCGCCGCGCGTGAGCGTCAGCGATTCGTTGCGCAGCCAGCGGACGCCGTGGGCGTCGAAAAGCGCGGAGAGCGCCGGAAGGAGCCCTGCCGCCCACTCGTGGTTGCCGCTGACATAATAGACCGGCGCGATGGTCACGAGTCCGGCGAGCAGGCGCTGGGCGGCGGGGAGGTCCTCCGCGCCGTCGGCGAGGTCGCCCGTGAGCGCGATGAGGTCCGGCTCCGCCGCGGCGACCTTCCGCAGCAGCGTTTCGTTTCCCTCGCCGAACTCCTTTCCGTGGACGTCCGAGAGCTGCACGACGCGGAAGCTGTCAAATTCCGCGGGCAGGCGGGCGCTCACTACCGTATATTCCGTCGTGACGACGCGCAGGGCGCTGTCGGCAAAGCCGGCGGCGACGAGCAGCGCCGCGAGCAGCAGCACCCGCCGCGCGGCGCGGCGGCGCGGTCTTTTCATCGGCAAAGCCCCCCTTTCATGATCTGAAAATATGGTTCATGATACCACAGCCGGCGCGTCGAAACCACGCTTTCCGCACAATGTTTCCAGTTTTTTCACAGATTCCGGCGGGGCGGCACTTGAAATCATGCCGACAATCTGTTACAATACGGGTGTTTCGCGTCCTCGGATGCGGGCAAGACGTAACCAACAATGAAAAGGATGAACGACAACATGGGTGCTTCCAAAGAAAAGAAAGTCCGGGCGGAGCTGCGCTCCGAGGGTCCCGACAAGAAGTCGGCAGCGGCTGCCGAGAAGGAAAAGAGCGACAAGAAATTCCGCCGCACCGCGATCATCACGGTCGTCGTGATCGTGGTCCTCGCCGCCTTCGCCATCGTCTATAACTCCAACCTGTTCTACACCGGCACCACCGCCGTCGAGGTCGACGGAACGGACTATAACGCCGCCGAGGTGAGCTGCTTCAAGCGCATCGCCTTCGAGAACATCTACAGCAATCTCTCCAACCAGTACGGCAATTATGTCAGCCTCTTCCTCGACACGAGCAAGCCGCTCGACGAGCAGCAGTACAGCGAGGACCAGACCTGGGCGGACTATCTCTCCGGCGCAACGCTGGACTATATGAAGCAGATCACCGCGCTCTATAACGAGGCGGTCAAGGCGGGCAGAACGCTCACCGAGGACGAGCAGACCGACATCGAAAACGAGCTCGCCATGCTCCAGCTCACCGCCACCACCAATAACTACGCGAGCGCCGACCAGCTCCTCGCCCTCAATTACGGCAAGGGCGTCACCACGGAGGTCTATCGCAGCGTGCTGGAGCGCGTCGCCCTCGCGAACGCCTTCGCGAACGACACGATGGACAGCTATGAGTACACCGACGCGGAGCTGAAGGCGTATTACGCCGAGCACGCGGACGAGAACGACCTCTTCGAGTACGCCGTCTATTTCGCCGCGAACAGCGACAGCGCCTATGACGAGCTTGACGACGACGCCAAGGCGGAGGCGACCCACGCCGCCGCGGAGGAGATCATCGCCGCCGCCGAGGACGCCGAGAGCTTCGACGCCGCCGTCAAGGAGCTTGACGAAGACGCCTCCACCACCCGCCGCATCACGCAGGGCAGCAGCCTTCCGAGCTATTACGCCGAGTGGCTCCAGAGCGCCGACCGCAAGGCGGGCGACACCACCGTTATCGACATCGACACCGGCTCTTACGCCGTGCTCTATCTCGGCCGCGACACCGGCGATTATCCCCATGTCAGCATGCGCCACATCCTCGTGAATGTGGAAGCCGACGAGGACGGCAGCATCACCGAGGAGGCGAAGGACGCCGCGCATGAGGAGATCCTCGGTCTCTTTGCCGAGTGGCAGGGCGACCCGACGGAGGACAAGTTCGCCGAGCTCGCGAACGCCAACTCCGACGACGGCGGCTCCAACACGAGCGGCGGTCTCTACGAGAACATCTACAAGGGTCAGATGGTCGAGGGCATCGACGAGTTCCTCTTCGACCCCGCCACCGAAGCCGGCGACACCACGATCGTCTATAACGACGGCACCTATACCGGCTGGCACCTTGTCTACTTCGTCGGCCGCGACGAGCAGAATTACTGCGACTCCCTCGCCGAGAGCCAGCTCACGAGCGAAGCGTTCAACAGCTATCTTGAGGAGCTCGTGAACGCCGCGAGCCTCAGCGAGAAGTTCGGCTTCAAGTTCGTGGACTTCTCCTGATCACAGGAATTTTTCCAAAGCCCGCCTTGTCATACGTCAAGGCGGGCTTTTTGAGAAGTCAATGCCGCGAAGCGGCACCCTTTAAAGGCTCCCGAAGTGCAAGGGGAGCTGGCGCGCGAAGCGCGACTGAGGGGT
>CAVCTM010000063.1:0-11806 GCA_963605115.1 Pseudobutyrivibrio sp.
CTTGGTCGTTGCGGGGGAGGATTGTTAAGGAGGGACCCAATCGAAAGGGTCCCTCCTTAACTGCGCCTTTGCCTACTTTCCCCGCAGGGGGAAAGTAGGTCGCGCCGCAGCGCGAAACACCCCAGATTCCAATTTTAATCGCGCCAAAGGCGCATTCAAATTCTATCCCCTCGCCCTTGCGGGCGAGAAAAAACCTCATTTCAAAAACGCCAGCGCCTCGCTGAGGCTCCCCACCTCGTCGATCAGCCCGCACTCCACCGCCTCTGCGCCGGTGAGGACGCTGCCGAGATCGGTGGTCAGCGTGTCCGTGGCGAGCATCAGCTCCAGCAGACGCTCGCGCGGGATATGGCTGTGGGCGGTGATGAAGCCGACGACGCGCTCCTGAATCTGATGGAGATAGCGGTAAGTCTGCGGCGCGCCGAGGACGACGCCCGTGAGCCGCACGGGGTGGAGCGTCAGCGCCGCACTCGGCGCGATGAAGCTCCGCCGCGCGGCGGCGGCGAGGGGCACACCGATGGAGTGGCCGCCGCCGAGCACGATGGACGCCGTCGGCGTTTTCATCCCGGCGATCATCTCCGCGATGGCGAGCCCGGCGTCCACGTCGCCGCCCGCGGTGTTCAGCAGAAACAGCACGCCGCGCACCGCAGTGTCCGCCTCCGCCTCCGCCAAAAGCGGCAGAAGGTGCTCATACTTCGTCGTTTTCGTCCCGTCGCCGTAAGCCTGATGACCCTCGATCTGCCCGATGATGCTGATGCAGCGGATGCTGCCGGCGCCGGACGCGCCGAGCGTGTGCAATTCGTGTTCGTCCATAAAAAATACCCCCTGTCCGCATTTTAGTCTTTGCAGACAGGGGGATTTTATCAAAAACTCAGTTCAGTTCGTAAACCGCCTTGACGCCCTTGTAGGTCATGTAGCAGTCGAATTTGCTGACGACCTCGAACGGCGCGTGCATGCTGAGCACGGGGACGCCGGCGTCGATGGTGGAGATGTTGCGGCGCGCCATGTAGACCGCGACGGTGCCGCCGCCGCCCTGATCGACCTTGCCGAGCTCCGCCATCTGCCACACGACGCCCGCCTCGGCGAAGATGCGGCGCAGCTTGCCGACGGTCTCCGCGTCGGCGTCGTTCGTGCCGGACTTGCCGCGCGCGCCGGTGTATTTGCAGATGCCCATGCCGTAGTTGGCTTTGGCGTTGTTGCGCTTTTCGCTGACTTCGGGGTAGAGCGGGTCGAAGGCGTTGCAGACATCCGCGCTGACGCAGAGGCTCTTTTCAAAGCAGCGGCGCAGCTCAACGCCCTCGGCGGCGCAGAGGTCCGCCATAAAGCACTCGAACGCCTGGCTCTGCATGCCGCTCGTGCCCTCGGAGCCGATCTCCTCCTTGTCCGCAAGGATGCAGACGGCGGTGGTCTCCGGGTTTTCGATGTCGTAGATCGCCTTCAGCTCCGCATAGGCGCAGACGCGGTCATCGTGGCCGTAGCCGCCGATGAGACTGCGGTCGAGACCGAGGTCGCGCACGTCGAAGCCGGGGACGACCTCCAGCTCCGCGGAGAGGAAATCCTCCTCGGAGATGCCGTACTGCTCGTCGAGCAGGCTCAGCACGGCGAGCTTCACGCGCTCGCTGCCCTCGTCGGCGTAAGGCGCGGAGCCGATCAGGAGGTTGAGTCCCTCGCCCTTGATGATCTCCGGCGCCTTGCGGGACATCTGGTCCGCGGCGAGGTGCGGGAGCAGGTCGGTGATGACGAACTGGGGATCGGTCTTGTCTCTGCCGATGACGACCTCGACATTCTCGCCGCTCTTGAGCGTCACGACGCCGTGGAGCTCCAGCGGGATGGCGACCCACTGATACTTCTTGATACCGCCGTAGTAGTGCGTCTTGAAATAGGCGAACTCGCTGTCCTCATAGAGCGGGAGCTGCTTGAGGTCGAGGCGCGGAGCGTCGACATGCGCCGCGGCGACGTTGCAGCCCTCGGCGAGGGACTTTTTGCCCACGACGGCGAGCAGCAGCGCCTTGCCGCGGTTGCTGCGGTAGAGCTTCATGCCGGGCTTGATCTCCATGCCGGGGACGAAGGGCACGAAGCCGCACTTCTCCGCCATCGCGATCGCCTCGCGCACCGCCTCGCGCTCCGTGCGGGCGTTGTCGAGGAAGGTCTTGTAGCCCTCGCAGTAGTCCTCCAGCGCGATGCGCTCTTCCGTGCCGATCAGGTCGTAGCCGTTTTGCTGCTCGTAAAAGAGCCGCTCGCGCAGAGCCTTGTCTTCGTTTTTCTCAGCCATTTTGGAGTACCTCCGTAAAAAATTTTGTACATTTATCTTCAAATTCCGCCTTCGTTCCGTCGTTGCAGAGCGTAAAGTGGCAGTTTTTGGCAAAGTATTCGTCGCTGTGCTGGGCGGCGATGCGGCGGCGGGCATAGTCCTCGCCGATGCCCTCGCGCGCCATGAGCCGCGCGACGCGCTGCTCGACCGGCGCGGTGATCGCGACGTTGCAGCGGGTGCGGGCGCTGTGTTCGATGTCGAGCAGCCCGATGGCGTCGATGGCGGCGAGCGTTCCGCCGCGGCGGGCGTGGTCCGTCAGCAGGCGGTCGAGCTCGCGGCAGACATATTTATGCGTGATGGCGTTAAGATCGGAAAGCGCCGCCGCGTCGCCGAAGACCATCGCGCCGAGGCGCTTGCGGTCGAGCGTATTGCCGTCGTAAACGTCCCCGAAGCGCTCTGTCAGCTCGCGCTGCATGTCCGCGCAGGAGACGGTGAGGTCGTGATAGATCGCGTCGCAGTCGAGCACGAGCGCGCCCATACTCCGCAGCGTGTCGAGCGCCGTGGTCTTGCCGCTGCCGCTGCCGCCGGTGATGCCGATGAGCGTCACGCTCCCGCACAGCGCGGCGAACACGGTCTCCTCGCTGAGCGCGCCGCGGCGCAGGATGGAGTAGGGCTCGTGCGCGAGGTCGATGATGGTCGATTCCGTGCCGATGCCGCAGGGTCCGCCGTCGATCACGGCGTCGATCGCACCGTCGAAGTACGCGAGGACCTGCCCCGCCGTCTTGGGGCTCGGTGCGCCGCTGGGGTTTGCCGAGGGCGCAGCGAGGGGCACGCCGGCGCTTTTCAGCAGCGCGAGCGTCCTCGCGTGGTCCGGGCAGCGGAGCCCGACCGTGTCTCCCCCGGCGCGGACGATGGCAGGCACCGTGTCCTTCGCCGGGAGCACGATGGTGAGCGGTCCGGGCCAGAATTTTTCCGCAAGCGCCCGCGCCGCGGGCGGCACGTCTCGACAGACGGCATCGAACGCGCCCGCGTCCGGCACCATCAGGCTCAGCGGCTTGACCTCCGGGCGGCCCTTCACGTCATAAATGCGCCGCACCGCCGTTTCGTCGAGCCCGTTTCCCGCGAGACCGTAGACCGTCTCGGTCGGGACGGCGACGAGACCGCCGGCGCGGATGATCTCCGCCGCGCGGGGAATATTTTCGGTGATGATCTCAGTTTTCATCTTGGATTTTTTCCCTTTCTGCGAGCTGCGCCGCGCGGTCCGCGGCGGTCAGCGCGTCGATCAGGGGGTCCAGCTCGCCGTTCAAGACCGGCTGGAGCTGGAAAAACCGCTCCCCGCCGGAGAGCCGCTGGTCCGCGACCTGTCCGCGCAGGTAAAAATAGGTGCGGATCTTCTCGCTGCGGCTGCCGGTGCCGACCTGCCTGCGGCGGTCCGCGGCAAGCGCGTCCGCGCTGCGCTGCCGCTCCGCTTCGAGCAGGCGACTGCGCAGGATCTTGAGTGCGCGGTCCTTATTCTTAAACTGGCTGCGCTCGTCCTGACAGGTGACGACGATGCCGGTCGGCAGATGCGTCACGCGGATGGCGCTCTCGGTCTTGTTGACCTTCTGCCCGCCCGCGCCGCTGGAGCGATAGGTGTCGATCTTGAGGTCCTGCGGATTCAGTACGACCTCCGCCTCCTCCGCTTCGGGCAGCACGGCGACGGTCGCCGTCGAGGTCTGGATGCGGCCGCTCGACTCCGTTTTCGGCACGCGCTTGACGCAGTGCGCCCCGGACTCATATTTCAGGCGGGACCAGACGCCCTCGCCCTCCACGCCGAACACGATCTCCTTGAGCCCGCCGAGCTCCGTTTCGCTGATGTCCGCGATCTCGACGCGCCAGCCGCGGCGCGTGGCGTAGAGACTGTACATGCGGAAAAGCTCCGCAGCGAAAAGCGCCGCCTCCTCCCCGCCGGTCCCGGCACGGATCTCCAGGATGGCGCTGCGCTCATCGCGCGCATCCGGCGGGAGCAGCAGGGCGCGGAGCATCTCCTCCGCAGCGGCGCGCTCCGCCGCGATCGCGGCGCGCTCCGCCGCGGGCAGTCCGAGCTCCTCCGCCGCCGCGAGATCGCCCTCCAGCGCCTCGCAGCGCCGCAGCGCCTCCGCGAGCGGGGTCAGCGCCTTCTGCTCGCGCAGCAGCCGGGCGCAGAGCGCGGCGTCGCCGTAAGTTTCCGGCGCGGCGAGCTGCGCCGCGATCTGCTCCAGCTTATCCAGGGTCTCCCGCAGCCGCGTGTCCATGCTCCCTCACCGCCCTTCTTCGCATCGATTTCCATTAGAGCATTTTAACACATTCGCTCCGGTTTGTAAACGGCGAAAAAGCTTGACATTTTCCCCGACAATTTGTACTCTTAGATCGTATTATCGATCAGAAAGGGGCTGCGGAAGCCATGCAGGGCGATTTTGAGGCGTTTTATCTGCGCCACTTCAAGGCGATCTACCGCGTCTGCTATGCCTTTATGAAAAACGCGCAGGACGCCGAGGACTGCACGGAGGATGCCTTCGTGCGCGCTATGACGAGCGACGTTTCCTTTGAAAACGAGCGCCACGAGCGCGCGTGGCTGACGACGACGGCGATGAACCTCTGCAAGGATAAGCTCAAGCACTGGTGGCGGCAGAAGGTGGTCCCGATGGATGAAGAGGTCGAACACACCGCCGCCGCGCCGGACGAGAAGCGCGAGGTCATCGCGGCGGTCATGGCGCTGCCGCTGAAATACAAGGAGGTCGTCTGGCTGCACTATTACGAGGGCTACCGGACGGACGAGATCGCGGCGATGCTGCACCGCCCGCCCTCGACGGTACGCAACCAGCTGCGGGACGCGCGGGCGAAGCTGAAGCAGACGCTTGGAGGTGAGGAAGCGTGAACGAAAACGAGATCAAAAAAGCATTGGATGATATCGAACCGGAAGCGGGCGCGCAGGAGCGGATGTACGCCAACATCCTGAAAAAAGCCGCCGCGCAGCGGGAGGCGCCGGTCGAGGACCTTGAAGCGGTCCGTGCCGCGGCGAAAAAGCGGGCGCTCCGGCGGCAGCGCTGGGGGCTGCTCGCGGCGTGCTTCGCGGTGATCCTCGCCCTCGGCGTTGCGCTGCCGCGGCTTTTGGACCGCACGGAGCCGACGGACCCGCCGCTGCTCGGCGGCTCGCCCTTTGAGGACGTGGACGGTCCGGAGGGCTTTGCGAAGCTGGGCTTCGCCGTCGCCGCGCCGGAGGGCGCGGAGGACGCCGTTTACGCCATTCTGGACGGCGAGATCGCGCGCGTGCGCTTCACACTGGGCGGACACGACTATATCTACGAGGCGGCGCGGCTGGACGGCAACTTCTCCCCCGCGGAGGGTGCGGCACAGGAGAGCCGCTCGCTGGACGCCGGAACGGACGCTGTGCTCGACCGCGTTTCGCCGGAGGTCTGGCGCGCCCACTGGACGGCGGAGGGCGTCAGCCGCTATCTGACGAATTTCGACGGCGCGCCGGAATCGGAGATCACAGCCCTCGCCCTCGCGCTGATCGGGCAGGAATAAGCGAAAAGTTTCGGAGCAAAAATTTGCTCCGAAACTTTTTTATTTTTTTCCCGACATTTTTCGCCGCTCCCTCGTATGGATAGTTGAGCGGGTCGGAAAGACCTGCAAAAAAACGAATCCGAAAAGGAGCGAACGAACGATGAAACTCAAAAAGATCCTTGCCGCGGCGCTGGCGCTCGCCATGCTGCTCGCCCTCGCCGCCTGCGGCGGCAAACAGCCCGACCCCGATCCCACCGACGAGCCCGACACCCCCGCCGTTACCGAGACGCCCCAGCCCGATCCGGTCAAACCGGACCCGACGGAGGAACCCGACGAGCCGGACACGCCCGTGACCCCCGACCCCACCGAAGAGCCGGAGCCGGTCAAGCCCGACCCGACCGAAGCCCCGAAGCCCGCACAGGAGCCGACCGCGCAGGAGGTGCTGGACGCGCTGAAAGCCGCCCTCGGCGCGAGCTACACGAGCGACGCGGCGGAGACCGAGGCGCGCATGAGCGGCTACTGGGGGCTCGACCTCAGCCAAATCGAGAGCTGGGCGGCGGAGGGCAATTCCAATTCCGCCCTGAACTCCGACTGCGCCATCGTCCTGAAGGTCAGGACCGGCTACGCCGACACCGCCGCGGCGCTGCTCCAGACCGGCTTTGAGCAGATCGTCAGCTATAACCGGATGTATGATATGGACCTCCAGCGCGTGCTTCAGGGCAGACTGTTCGTAAACGGCAATTACGTCGCGCTGCTCATCGAGGGTGCGCAGGGCGACTGGGAGACCAGCGCCGAGGAGCAGGCAAAGTTCGCCGCCGCGGAAGCCGCCAAGGTGGACAGCGCGTGGAGCGCCATCTTCGGCTCCGCGGAAAACCGCATCACCATCCCGGAGGACGACGGCGGCGGCAATTTCTTCGATATGAGCGAGGACGACGCCCTGCTCGGCGGCTGATGCTATGGTCTTTTCGAGTCTGACGTTTCTGCAATGCTTTCTGCCGCTCTGCCTGCTGGCTTATTTCGCGGTGCCGAAGCGCTGGCGCAACGGCGTGCTGTTCGCGTTCAGCCTCGCGTTTTACGCCTGGGGCGAGCCGGTCTACGTCGTGCTGATGCTCTTTTCCACCGCGCTGGACTACACCTGCGGACAGATCGCGGAGCGCCGCCGCGGGCAGCGCGGCGCGAAGGCGGCGCTGCTGGTGTCCGTCTGCGTCAATTTAGGGCTGCTGGGGGTATTCAAATACGGCGATTTCCTCATCGCGACGGTCAATTCTCTCCTCGGCACGGCGATCCCCCAGCCAAATCTGCCGCTGCCCATCGGCATCAGCTTCTACACCTTCCAGACCATGAGCTACACCATCGACGTCTACCGCGGCGAGGCGAAGGCGCAGAAGAATATTATCAGCTTCAGCGCATACGTGACGCTCTTCCCCCAGCTCATCGCGGGTCCTATCGTCCGCTACCAGACCGTGGCGGGCGAGCTGGAAAACCGTGAAACGACGGCGGAGCTCTTCGCCTCCGGCGTGAAGCGCTTTGTCTGCGGCATCGGGAAAAAGGTGCTGCTCGCGAACAATATCGGTCTGCTCTGGGAGGCGGCGAGCGCCCAGACCGCGCCGACGGTGCTGACGGCGTGGCTCGGCGTGGTCGCTTACGGCTTCCAGATCTACTTTGACTTCTCCGGCTACTCCGACATGGCGATCGGTCTCGGCAGGATGCTGGGCTTCCGCTTTCTGGAAAACTTCAACTACCCCTTCCTTGCCGACTCCATCACGGATTTCTGGCGGCGCTGGCACATCTCGATGGGAACGTGGTTCCGCGACTATGTGTATATCCCGCTGGGCGGCAATAAAGGCGGGCTTTGGCGGCAGCTGCGCAACATTGCCGTCGTCTGGCTGCTGACCGGCTTCTGGCACGGGGCGAGCTGGAACTTCGTGCTATGGGGCGTTTATTTCGGCGTGCTGCTCGTGCTGGAAAAGCTCTTCCTGCTGCGCCGGCTGAAAAAGCTGCCCGCCGCGGCGCGGCATATTTACGCGCTCGTGCTCGTAACGCTCAGCTGGACGCTCTTTGCCTTCCCGGATATTTCCAGGGGCGCGGCGTGGCTCGGCGCGATGTTCTCCGGCGTGCTCTGGGACCGCGGCAGCCTCTATCTGCTGCTGAGCTACGCTCCCCTGCTGGTCCTCTGCGCGCTCGCGGCGACGCCGCTCGGCAAGCGGCTTTATGACCGCCTCCAGACCCGGCTGAAGCCGCGGCTGATGACCGCGGCGGACTGCGGCGGCGCGCTCTGCCTGCTGACGATGAGCGCGGCGTATCTCGTGAGCGGGAGCTATAACCCGTTCCTCTATTTCCGATTCTGAGGTGAAACGCCATGCGAAACAAAATTCTGACCGGCTTTTTCTGCCTGCTGCTGGCAGTCTCCGCCCTCGCCGGACTGCTGACGCCGGACCGCTATTACTCCGAGCGCGAAAAGCGCACGCTGGCGCAGAAGCCGAAATTCAGCTTTGCCGCGCTCGTCTCCGGCAAGTTCGGCGGCGCGCTGGAGGATCATCTTTCCGATCAGGTGCCGGGGCGGGACGGCTGGGTGACGTTCAAGACCTGTCTGGAGCTCGCCGCGGGCAAGCGGGAGAGCGGCGGCGTTTACATCTGCCAGGACAAGTACCTGATGGACAAATTCACCGCTTACAGCAAAAAGCAGCTCACGGCAAATGCGCAGGCGCTCGCGGCGCTGCAAAAAGCACTGGCGGACGCGGGGATCGCGATGCAGACGATGCTGGTCCCGATGGCGGCGCAGGTGCTCACCGAGAAGCTGCCCGCCTGCGCGCCCACGGCGGACTACGCCGCCATTTTGCAGGTGCTGACCGACGCGGGCGTGGACACAGCGGACGTGATGAGCGCCCTCTCCGCCCACAGCGGCGAGGCGATCTACTACCGCACCGACCACCACTGGACGAGTCTCGGCGCCTATTACGCCTACTGCGCTTATCGCGGCACGGAGCCCGATGCCGCGGCGTGGACGCAGGAGGTGCTCTGCGATGATTTCCGCGGCACAACGTGGAACAAGGTCGGACTGCCGGGCGTTCCCGCCGAGGAGATCACCGCGTGGTATCGGCACGCAAGCCGCCATGTCTCCTATAACAACGGTCAATATGAGACCGACAGCCTCTATGAGCGCAAATATCTCTCCGGCAGCGACCAGTACGCCGTGTTCTTGAACTCCAATCAGGCGCAGACGGTCATCACCGGCAGCGGCGAGGAGGGCAAGCTGCTGCTCATCAAAGACTCCTACGGCAACACCTTCGCCCAGTTCCCCGCGGAGGATTACGCCGAGGTCCACGTCCTCGACCTCCGCTTCTTCCGCGGCGACGTCGCGGAATACGCCCGCGAAAACGGCATCACGGACGCGCTGGTGCTCTACGGCACGCAGAACTTTGTGAAGGACACGAACATTGTCTTTTAAAGCGCAAAGCGCCCGCAGTCCAATATGGACTGCGGGCGCTTTTTACGGCTATACCGCCTCTCCTTCATTTCAGATATTCATACTCAAACAGCACAGGCACAATCTCCGCGTTGTAATAATCCCGGATCAATCCTTTCAGCCCCGCGAGCGCTGTGTGCAGTTCGACGTTATCCCAGACAATGCTGCCAGTGGTTTCATCGGTGTGGCAGGTGTCCAGCTCCGCAAAGATCTGATAGACGCCATAGGTCAGCGTCGGATCATAGTTTTCCGCGCGCTTCGACCAGTACAGGATCGTTTCCCACTGTTGTAGGAGCTCTTCCTCTTTTTCGCGCTTGGCAAGCGCCCTCAGATCCCGCAGGGCAATCGTTTCTCCATTTGTTCCGTCCAGACAGAGCTCATTTCGGTAAAAGCGACCGTCGCTGCCCGTGAACGTCCGCATGTGGTTCTGCATTTCCAAACAGGTAAACAGAAGACACCTGAGTAGAAACTGCGTCAGCTTTCCGTTCTCGACATCTGCGTAATATCTGTCCGCTCCATCCGCCGACTTCATAATGCGGGCGCGCTCCGTCCAAGCTCGGTTGTAGGTGATGTAGCGTGACGCGCAGAACATGGGGAGCTTTTCAAGGTAATTGTCTTTGCGCAGGAAGAAACCGTTGCCATTGTACCTCCCTGCCACAAGTAAAGAGGAGTGTGTTTCTGGATTGTCGAAACCCGATCCGTCAGCTACCATATAGCCCAAAATGTTGTCATTAAACTTTGGCTTAATTCTTCTCTTTATTTTAGCTGAAACTTCCAGCCCATCTAAACCGGTTAAAATGCCATCAGACGTGTCCGTAGAGAAGTCCCTGCTGTCATAATAGTGTTTACTAAAAAAAGTATGAATTTTCTTAACAGGCAGCATTGTCGGTAGCGGAATTGTCCTATTATTTTCTATTTCATAAGCATTTAAAGCAAGTGTTTCCGTTCTAGTATCAGGAGAATTTTCCCATAATGCACACATAACACAAGCATCAATATTGGTATGAAAATGTCTTCGATTAAAGGCAAATCCGCCAAGGAATTTTTTATCTGCTATTCCCTGAACTTTCCAGTATTTAACAGGGGAGTATACAATATAGCTGTCTGTTGACTGTCGCAAGTAGTATTTGAATCCAGACCAAATAAACGCGTTTCCAAGCTCGTTGCTAGCGGCTCCCTTTACCTCTCTCTTCATGGCGGAAACAACATAGCTTTGCTTCCACGCGGTTGACTTTTTGCTCGCCTTTTTCTTATGCCACTCAATGCTTGTCGTTTCGGCATAAGGCGGGTTTTCAAAAAGAATCACCGTACACTTCGGATCATCAACATACTGCCGAATAACCGGATTTTCCACATACTCCTGACTTAAAGCATCCGCGCCGGTCACGAGACCTGCGTTGAAGGTCTCCGCCGTCTCGATTGGCGGAATAATATGCCGCACTTTTGAGCCGAGAAGTTCCAAAAGCACCTTGTACTCATAGTACTCCACCGTAGACACAATACAATGGGACAGCTCCTCGTCCGTCAGCCCCGCCTCAAGGTTTCCGGTCCCGGCACATCTGTCCAGAATGATATAGTCATTCCCTTCGGGCACACGTCTGATTGCCACACGCACAAGCTCAAGGGACTTTTCCGCATAGAGCCTGTGCGTATAAAACGCACCAAGGTTTTTCTTCTGTATCGTATCATTCAGCTTGTCCATCAGATAGTTAAACCTGACGTTCGTCTGACCTGTGTACGGGTAAATATACTCAGCGAAGTGGAAAGGTCTTCTGATTTCCCCTATCGTTTTATGTTTGCCCGTATCGTCACCGAGGAAGTCCTCCTTCCTACCGGTCGGTACAATCTTGTAAAAAGCGGTTGCCCAACCTACGATGCAGTTTTCGTCAATATGTATTTTAGTAAAACGCCGTTCTTTGAGGAGCTCGATCAATTTTTCCGCATCCAGAGGGTCATCATAGTGAAAGGTCTTCTCGGCATTTCCTCCGATGAAATCGCCGTTCCCTTTCGAGGCTCCGCCGGAGTAAGGTCTTTCAATGTCGCCTAGATACGGCTCGGAAGCATAGGACCACGTCGCCGCAGCATTCAAGTCCACAATGAGAATATTTGCAGGCACCGGCTTTCCCTTGATGCGCAAGGCGGAAAGATACTTGATACACTGAAAAAGCACGGCGTTCAGATCCGAAACATGCAGCTTGAATTCCAGCAGGCATCCATTTACAACGCCGTCGTGATTATCCGAGAGTATCTCCTCTATATTCAACTGTGGATCGACACGCGGAAGGAACGCCCTGTAAAAATCAAGTTGACCGTCCCTTTCAAGAATATACTTCTCCATCCCAAGCCCACCTTTCCGTTTTTGCCGGACTTGAGCGGGGTATCGTAGTTTCTGGAAGAAACTACGAGTTTAGCCGGCTAAACTCAAAATTTTCAGTATACCGGCTTATTATAACAGTTTTCTCCTAAAAATCAAGCCCGCAGTCCGGTACGGACTGCGGGCGCTTTTGCATTTTTTATGTGCCGAGATATGCTGCCTTGACCGCTTCGTTTTCCAGCAGCTCTTTTCC
>CAVCTM010000064.1:0-11783 GCA_963605115.1 Pseudobutyrivibrio sp.
GGTAACAACCCCTCAGTCGCGCTTCGCGCGCCAGCTCCCCTTGCACAGGGGAGCCTTTAAAACCGCAACTCGCGGCGTTCTTTGACAGACTGACGAAGCCCCTGCCGAATGGCAGGGGCTTCGCATGTTATGCTTGCTTTTTGAAGATATATTTCACCGTCGGGATGAGCAGGAACAGCGAGCCGGCGAGCCATGCGCCGGGGTCGCCGAGGCAGAGGGCGGCGAAGGCGGCGGGGGAGGCGTTTACCGTGATCGCGCCGCCGTTCACCGCGGCGGGCAGCAGCGAGCATGTGAGCACGCGCGCGGCAAGCTCACTGAGCCCTGCGCCGAGAACGTAAGCCGAGCGCCCGACACCCTGCACCGCCGAGCGCGTGACGGCGAGGAAGCCGACAATGAAATAGAGCGCGAGATCGATCCAGACGTAGATGTTTCCGAGCCGCAGCGAGCGCGCGCTCACCTTGTCCGCGCTCAGGAAAATATACTGATACGTCCCGCGCGCCGTGAGCGCCCACGCTGCGAGCAGGCAGAGCGCGCAGGCAGCGAGCATCATCCAAAGCGTCTGCACCGTGCCGCGCCGCACACGGGCTTCGTCGCCGCGCCCGAAGTTCTGGGCGTTGAAGCCGAGAATGCCGGAGGAGAGCCCGTTGATGACGGCGAAGAAAAAGTTGATGAGCTTTGTCGCCGCGCCGAAGCCGTTCTGCGCCGCGGCGTCCGCGGCGAGCGTCCCGGCGTCCGTGAGGTCGAAGCGCACGGCGCCCGCCTGCATCACGATGATGCCGACGGCGAGAATGGAAAACTGCGCGCCGAGCGGCAGCCCCTGCCGCAGATGCAGCCCCAGCTCGCGCCGACCGCCTGCGCCGTCACAACGCTGAAGCCCGCGGCGCAGCCGAAGGCGAATTGCAGGAAAAAGTAAGTGAGCGCGTAGGTGTCGTTGACGCCGGCAACCTCGTCGACGCGCAGCACCTGCCCGCAGATCGCGGCGTCCGCCAGCACATAGAGCTGCTGGAGCAGGTAAGAGAGGATGATCGGCGCGCTGTAGCGCAGAATGACGCGCCACGGCATCCCCGCCGTGAGGTCCACGGACCGCGAAAGGCGCGCAAGAAAAGAATTTTTCATGCAGATCGAGCCCTTTCAGATTTTCTGGCGACATTATAGAAAAAGGACCGGAAAAAAGCAAGAGCCCAAATTGCATAAAAAAGAGCAGCCCGCGGGCTGCTCTTTCTGCGCTCCTTTCGGGAGGTGTCAGCCAGACGCGCCGCGGGCAAAAAAAACCAAACGTTCCCTTTTTCCCTGTTGATTTTTAAAAGGAACTGTGTTATACATTTTATTGCATTTAAAAGAATTTATATTGTATCGTACAAAAAACCGGAGGCAGGAGGCGGCGTATGGAGACCATTACTTCCCGGAAAAATCCGATCGTCACGCGCCTTCGGGCGCTGGGCGCGGAGCGGGCGGCGCGGCGCGAGGCGGGGGAATTTCTCTGCGACGGACCGAAAATGCTGCGCGAGGCGCAGCTCTGGGGCGCGGAGATCACCGCCGTGCTCTGGGCGGATGAGCCGGAGCCGGGCGTCCGCTGTCCGGTGCAGTACCGCGTGCCGCGCGAGCTTCTGGACTACGTTTCCCCGCTCAAAAGCGCCGCGGGCGTGGTCTTCTCCGTGCGCTGCCGCCGCTGGGAGCCCGCCCCGCCGGGGCGGACGCTCGTGCTGGAGACCATTCAGGACCCCGGCAACCTCGGCACGATACTGCGCACGGCGAACGCCCTCAGCGTAGACACCGTGATCCTGACCGGCGGCTGCGCGGATGTCTGGAACCCCAAGACTGTGCGCGCCACGATGGGCGCGGTGTTCCGCCAGCGCTTTTATGAGATGGAGCGCGGCGAGATGCGGGAATACCTCGCGCGGCATGGGCTGAAGCTTTACGGCGCGGCGCTCTCCGACCGGGCGGGCGATCTGCGCCGGGTCGATCTCCGCGCCGCCGCCGTCGCCATCGGGAGCGAGGGACAGGGGCTCTCCGGGGAGCTGCTCGCCCTCTGCGACGGGGAGCTCATCATCCCGATGAACGCCCAGTGCGAGTCGCTGAACGCCGCCGTCGCCGCCGCGATCGTGATGTGGGAGCTGACGCGCTGAGCGAAAAACGCCCTCGGCAGAAAGAGAAAGGTGAGGGGAGCGGAAAAACGTGGCAAGTCTGGAATACTGGATCTGGTTTGCGTCGCTGCATGGTCTGCGCGCAAAAACGCGCCGGGCGCTGCTGGACTGCTTTGAGTCCCCGCGGGACGTGTTCTTCGCCGACCGGCGCGAGCTGGCGCGGCTGGAGCTGAGCCCGGCGGAGCTGGAGGCGCTGGAGCAGCGGGACCTCCACGCGGCGGACGGCATTTTAGCCCGCTGCGAGGAGCTGGACGTCCGCGTGCTGACGATGCAGGACGCGGCGTATCCCCAGCGCCTGCGCGCCATCCCGGAGCCGCCCGCCGTGCTCTATGTCTCCGGGCGTCTCCCGGATGTGGACGGCGAGCCGGTCGTTGCGCTCGTCGGAACGCGCCGCAGTTCGCCTTACGGAGACAAAATGGCGCGCTCCATTGCCTACGAGCTGGCGTCGAAGGGCGCCGTCGTTGCGACGGGGCTCGCCGGCGGGATCGACTCCCGCGCCGCGGAGGGCGCGCTGATGGCGGGCGGCCGCGTGATCGGCGTGCTCGGCGTCGCGATCAACGACGTCTATCCCCGCTGGAACGGCAGACTATACGACGATGTCCGCGCCTCCGGCGCACTCGTCAGCGAATACCCGCCGGACGCGAAGGGCACCGGCGCATGGTTCCCGATGCGCAACCGCATCCTCGCCGGGCTCTCCCTCGGCGTCGCGGTCTGCGAAGCGCCGGAGCGCTCCGGCGCGCTCATCACCGCCCACCGCGCGCTCGACTACGGGCGCGACGTGTTCGCCGTTCCCGGCAACGCGGACGCCGCGGGCTTCCGCGGCAGCAACAACCTCCTGCGCGAGGGCGCGGTCCTGATCGAGTCCGGCGCGGACATTCTGCGCGAATACGCCGCGCGCTTTCCGGATAAGATCAGACTGGAGGCGGACGGCGCGATCCCGGACACCGCCGCGATCCCGGAGGAGACGCGCCGCGCCGAGCACGCGGAGCGGAAAAAGGAAAAGCCGGAGACGCCCGGCAAGGGCTTTTTGAAGCTCCGCGTTCCGACAAAGCGGAAAAAGCAGACGGAAACGGCAGCGGCGGCAAAGCCGCCCGCCATCGCCGACCAGCTTGCCGGGCTGACGGAAAACCAGCTGAAGATCGTCGGCGTGATGGCGAAGCCGGATATGCACGTCGACGACATCATCGACCTCAGCGCGCTCCCGGCGTCCGCCGTGCTGAGCGAGCTGACGATTTTACAGATCAAGGGCTTTGTCAGCCAGAGCCCCGGCAAGCGCTTTACACTGAACATCACAAAGTGAGGATCATTCAATTATGGCAAAAGCAAAACGCGATCTTGTGATCGTTGAATCCCCGGCAAAAGCCAAGACCATCGAAAAATATCTGGGCGACAGCTATCACGTCGTGGCGTCCATGGGCCACCTGCGCGACCTGCCGCGCAGCAAGCTCGGCGTGGATGTCGACAACGACTTTACGCCGGAGTATATCCCCGTCAAGGGCCGCGAGGCGGTCATTTCCGAGCTGAAAAAGGACGCAAAGAGCGCCGGGACCGTCTATCTCGCGACCGACCCGGACCGCGAGGGAGAGGCGATCTCGTGGCACCTGAAGGAGCTGCTCGCCATCCCGGAGGACAAGGCCAGGCGCGTCACCTTCAACGAGATCACGAAAAAGGTCGTGACGGAGAGCATCGGCGCGCCGCGTGCCATCGACATGGACCTCGTGGACGCGCAGCAGGCGCGCCGCGTGCTGGACCGTCTCGTGGGCTATAAGCTCTCGCCCATGCTCTGGCACAAGCTGGGCAGACCCCGGCTCTCCGCCGGCCGCGTCCAGTCCGTGGCGACGCGCATGGTCGTCGACCGCGAGCAGGAGATCCGCGCGTTCCAGCCGGAGGAGTACTGGCTCCTGGACGCCGTGCTCCGCCGCCGGGAGCTGGAGGGCTCCTTCACCGCGCGCTACCACGGCGACGGGGACAAAAAGCGCGAGCTGCGCTCGGCAGAGGAGGTCGCCGCCGTGCTCGCCGATGTGGAGGGCAAGCCCTTCGAGATCCGGAGCGTGAAGCGCGGGGAAAAGTCCCGTGCGCCCTCGCCCCCGTTCATCACCTCCACGCTCCAGCAGGAGGCGTCCCGGCGGCTCGGCATGACGCCGGTACGCACCATGTCCATCGCCCAGCAGCTCTATGAGGGCGTGGACATCGAGGGCGTCGGCACCGTCGGTCTCATCACCTATATGCGTACCGACTCGCTCCGCCTCTCCGACGAGGCGCTCGCCGCGGCGGGAAACTATATCGTGAACCACTACGGACCGCAGTTTTATCCCGGCAAGCCGCGCACCTTCAAGACGAAGGCGGGCGCGCAGGACGCGCACGAGGCGATCCGTCCCAGCAACGTGGAGCTCAGTCCGGAGCGCGTGAAGCGCGACCTCACGGGCGAGCAGTACCGCCTCTACCGTCTCATCTGGGGCCGCTTCACCGCGAGCCAGATGGCGAACGCCGTTTACGACAATGTTGTCGTGGACGCCGAGAGCGCCGGGCATGTGTTCCGCGCGAACTATTCCGAACTGAAATTCCCCGGCTATACCGCCGTTTACGAGGAGAGCCGCGAGGAGGAGAGCGAGGAGCTCAAAAAGCCGCTGCCGAATCTGCGCGAGGGCGAGCTGACGGACGCCGAAAAATTCACGCAGGAGCAGCGCTTCACCCAGCCGCCCGCCCGCTACACGGAGGCGACGCTCATCCGCGCACTGGAGGAAAAGGGCATCGGCCGCCCCTCCACCTACGCGCCGACCATCAGCACCATCACCTCGCGCGAATACGTCGTGAAGGAGGGGCGCTACTTAAAGCCCACCCCCCTCGGCGAGACGGTCAACGCCCTGATGTGCGACTATTTTCAGGACATCGTGGACCTGAAGTTCACCGCCCGGATGGAGGACCAGCTCGACGAGATCGAGCACGGCGACAAGCAGTGGAAGGCGGTCATCCGCGAGTTTTACGGCGGCTTTGAAAGCGAGCTGGAGAACGCGGAAAAGGCGCTCGACGGCGTGCGGATCAAGGTGCCGGACGAGGTCAGCGAAGAGACCTGCGACGTCTGCGGCCGCAAGATGGTCGTCAAGACGGGGCGCTTCGGGCGCTTCCTCGCCTGTCCCGGCTACCCGGAGTGTACCTTCACGAAGCCCATCGTCATCGAAATGCCCGGCCGCTGCCCGAAGTGCGGCAGCCGCATCTTAAAGCGCACGAGCCGCAGCGGTTATACGTTCTACGCCTGCGAAAAGGGCGCGGACTGCGGCTTTATGACATGGAACGTCCCGGTCAAGGAAAACTGCCCGAAGTGCGGCAAGACGATGTTCAAGCTCTCCGGCAAGGGACGCAACAAGCCCTTCTGCATCAACGAGGAGTGCGAGGACTTCCTGCCGGAGGACCGGCGCGGCTATAAGAAAAAAGCCAAGCCCGCCGCCGGGGAGGGCGCGGAGAGCGCCGCGGCGGAGGAAAAGGCGGAAAAGCCCGCAGAGACCAAAAAGCCTGCCGCAAAGCGCAAGCCCGCCGCTTCCGCCGCCGCCAAAAAGCCCGCGGCGAAAAAGCGCACGGCGAAGAAGGCGGAGGAATAAATGGCGGAGAAAAAGGTAACGGTCATCGGCGCAGGTCTCGCCGGGAGCGAGGCGGCGTGGCAGCTGGCAAGGCGCGGCGTCGCCGTAAAGCTGCTGGAGATGAAGCCGGAAAAAATGACCCCCGCCCACGTCTCGCCCGACTTCGGCGAGCTCGTGTGCTCCAACTCCTTCCGCTCCGACGATCTGACGAACGCCGTCGGGCTGCTGAAGGAGGAGCTCCGTCGCTTAGACAGCGTGATCATGCGCGCGGCGGACGCCCACCGCGTCCCTGCCGGCGGCGCGCTCGCCGTGGACCGCGCGGCGTATGCCGCCGCGGTGACGGAGCTGCTGCGCGGGCAGGAAAATATCGAGATCGTCCCCGGCGAGGTGACGGAGATCCCGGACGGCGAGGTCATTATCGCCTCCGGCCCGCTGACGAGCGACGCGCTCGCGGCGCGCATCGCCGCCCTCTGCCCGGACAGCGCCCTGCATTTTTACGACGCAGCCGCCCCGATCGTCACGTTCGAGAGCATTGACATGGACCATGCCTACTTCGCCTCGCGCTATGATAAGGGCACACCGGATTATGTAAACTGCCCGATGACGCAGGAGGAGTACACCGCCTTCTGGCGCGAGCTC
Organism: Pseudobutyrivibrio sp.; assembly: GCA_963605115.1. Classification (GTDB taxonomy): domain Bacteria; phylum Bacillota; class Clostridia; order Oscillospirales; family Oscillospiraceae; genus SVKR01. The sequence goes on from CAVCTM010000064.1 coordinate 6,359, forward strand.
ATCGCGGCGGAGGAAGCGCCCGTCCACGGATTTGACGACGGCGGCGTGTTTGAAGGCTGCATGCCCGTGGAGGTCATGGCGCGCCGCGGGGAGGAGACGCTGCGCTTCGGTCCGATGAAGCCCGTCGGTCTGCCGGACCCGCGCACGGGCGAGGAGCCCTACGCCGTCGTGCAGCTGCGCAAGGACAACGCCGACGGCACGCTCTATAACATCGTCGGCTTCCAGACCCACCTGCGCTTCCCGGAGCAGCGGCGCGTGTTCTCCATGATCCCCGCGCTGCGGGAGGCGGAGTTCGTGCGCTACGGCGTTATGCACCGCAACACGTTCTTAAATTCCCCGGCGCTGCTCGACCGCTATTACCGCCTGCGGAGCGCCCCCCGCATCTCCTTCGCCGGACAGATGACCGGCGTGGAGGGCTACGTCGAGTCCTGCGCCTCCGGCGCGCTCGTCGGCATCGAAACGGCGCGGCGGCTGCTGGGCGAGAGCCCCGTCGATTTTCCGGCGGAGACCGCCATCGGCGCGCTGGGGCTCTATATCTCCGGCGGCTCCGTGAGCGGAAATTTCCAGCCGATGAACATCAACTTCGGCATCATCGCGCCCCTCGGCGTCCGCGTCCGCGGCAAGCGCAACAAAAACGAAGCCATCTCCCGCCGCGCGCTGGAGACGCTGGAGACCCTGAAAGGAGAGAAAGCGATATGAAGATCATTATCGACGCCATGGGCGGCGACAACGCCCCCGACGCCATCGTCAAAGGCGCGGTGGACGCCCAGCGTGAGTTCGGCGTGGACATCGTGCTCGTCGGCCGCGAGGCGGACGTGAAGCGCTGCCTTGCCGACTGCGGCGCGCAGGCGGGGGAGCACCTCGCCGTTCAGAACGCCGACGAGGTCATCGACATGCATGACGACCCCAGCATGGCGGTGCGGCAGAAGAAGCAGAGCTCCATGGCGGTGGCGCTCGACCTGCTCCACGCGGGCGAGGGCGACGCCGTGATCTCCGCCGGGAGCACCGGCGCGCTGCTCACGGGCGCGACGCTGAAGGTCAAGCGCATCCGCGGCATACGCCGCGCTGCGATGGCGCCGGTCCTGCCGAACGGCGGCAAGGGCACCGTGCTCATCGACTGCGGCGCGAACGTGGACTGCACGCCGGAATACCTGCTCCAGTTCGGTTATATGGGAAGCTTTTATTCCAGCAAGGTCCTCGGCGTGCAAAACCCGCGGGTCGGGCTGCTCAGCAACGGCAGCGAGGACACCAAGGGCACCGCGCTCTGCAAGGAGGCGCACGCCCTCCTGCGCGAGGCTGCCGAGGCGGGCAGACTGAACTTCATCGGCAACGTCGAGGGCACGGACGTGTTCGCGGGCAAGGCGGACGTCATCGTGGCGGACGGCTTTTCCGGAAACATTATGCTCAAGACCGCAGAGGGCACGATCAAGTTCCTGATGAAGAACATCAAGGGCTGTCTCACCGCGTCGTTCTCTGCGAAGCTCGGCGCGCTGCTCGTGAAGAAAAACCTCGGCAAGCTCAAGAAGATGATGGACGTCAGCGAGGTCGGCGGCACCGCCTTCCTCGGCATCCAGCGCCCCGTCATCAAGGCGCACGGCAGCTCCGACGCCCGCGCCGTGCGCAGCGCCGTCAAGCAGGCTATCGCCTTCGTGCAGTCCGGCTTTACCGCCGAGATCGAGAACAACATCGCCTATATGCGCCTCCGCAGCGAGGAGCAGGACAAATAAGAACATATCTACTTTTGGAGGAAACATACGATGATTTTTGAAAAGATCAGAGCCATTATCAGCGAGCAGTTCGACGTGGACGAGGACAAGATCACGGAGGACACCAATTTCCTGAGCGATCTGGACGCCGACTCCCTCGACGTCGTGGAGCTCGCGATGAGCATGGAGGAGGCGTTCGGCATTCCGGAGATCGGCGAGGACGAGATCAAGGGCGTGCAGACCGTGGGCGACCTCGTCGCGTATGTGACGAGCGTGCTGGGCTGAGGCGATATGGACGCGCTTCAGGAAAAGCTGCGCTACCGCTTCCGGGACGAGAGCCTGCTCCGCACCGCGCTGACCCACTCGTCTTACGCGAACGAGCACCGCTGCGCGAGCAACGAGCGGCTTGAGTTCGTGGGCGACAGCGTGCTCGGCTTCGTCACGGCGACATGGCTTTACCGCAATTACCCCGCGCTGCCGGAGGGCAAGATGACCCGCCTGCGCGCGGAGCTCGTCTGCGAGCAGAGCCTCTGGGAAACGGCGGACGAGCTGGGCTTCGGCGAATATCTGCGCCTCGGCAGGGGGGAGGAGCTCTCCGGCGGCCGCACGCGCCACTCCATCCTCGCCGACTGCGTGGAGGCGGTCATCGCCGCTATGTATCTCGACGGCGGTATGGACCCCGCCAAGGCGTTTATCAACACCCACATTCTCTCCCGCCTTGCGGACGGAACGCCGCTCGTGCAGGACTATAAAACCGAGCTTCAGGAGCTCGTGCAGCAGACGCCGGGGCGCAGCGTCAGCTACGTGATGACCGGCGAGAGCGGTCCGGACCATCTCAAGCGCTTCACCGCTGCCGCGCTTGTCGCGGGCGAGACCGTCGGCACCGGCGAGGGCGGGACCAAAAAAGAAGCCGAGCAGATGGCGGCAAAAGCCGCGCTCCGCATGCTTCGGAAATAAAAGTGCGAATGGGATCCCCAGCTGGGGGTCCCATTCGCATCTTATTTCAAAACCTCAAATTCGAACGCATGCCCGCCGCAGCGGGTGCAGCGGACGCGGCTTTCTTTTCCGGTGAGGAAGAGCGTTACGATCTTGCCGGCGCGCAGATAGCGCGTTTCGCTGCCGCAGGCGCGGCAGGTGAGGCGGTAGCGGGTCTTTTCGTCGCGGAGCGCGATCTGCCGCTCGCTCGCCGGAACGGTCGCGCGCGGGGCGCAGCCGACGGTGCGGCACATCTCGCGCCAGAGTGCGTCGTGACCGTGGCGCTCGCCGGGGCGCAGCAGCCAGAGCACGGCGTGGGCGTATTCGTGGCGCACCGTGTCCCAGAAAAGCGCCTCGTCGCCGAAAATCACGGCGGAGAGCACGATGCGCATCGGCGGACCGGGGCAGAAGCAGCCGAGCCGCCTGACCGCGCGCTTCGACACGGAGAGCGTCACGCCGCGCGTGTCCGCCCCGGTCAGCGCGTCCAGCCGGTCATATTCGCGCCGGACCTCCTCAAGTGTGTGCATTCTCTTAACGCCTCCCTTCCCCCAGCCAGTATAGCACAAAGCGCGCCGGAGGGGAAGCGCCTTGTCGTTTTGCAGAAAAAACAGGGGTGCGCGCGCCCGGATTTTCTGCAAAACATGGAAATTCGGTTTTTCGACCGAAAACCCATTGACAAGGAGCCAAAACGGTGCTTTAATACGCTATATTTTTAAAGCATAGTGCTTTGCTGCAAGGAGGAAATATTTATGAACATCAAAGTCACACCCACGAAGACCCCGGCGGCAAAGCCCGCCGACGAGCGCGCGCTCGGCTTCGGCAAGGTCTTTGCGGACCACATGTTCCTGATGGACTGGAACGCGGGGACCGGCTGGCACGACGCGCGCATCGTCCCCTTCGGACCGCTCGGCATCCACCCGGCGTCCACCGTGCTGCATTACGGCATGGAGATCTTCGAGGGGCTGAAGGCTTACCGCCGCGCCGACGGCGGCGTCCAGCTCTTCCGCCCGCAGCGCAATTTTGCCCGCATGAACCGCAGCGCGGCGCGTATGGGTCTGCCGCTGCTCGACGAGGACTTTGCCCTGACCGCGCTGACGGAGCTCGTCCGCCTCGACAGCGCGTGGGTGCCCAGCAGCGACGGCGCGAGCCTCTATATCCGCCCGTTCATGTTCGGCGACGACGAGCACCTCGGCGTCCACGGCGTGTCCCACGCGCGCTTTTGCATCATTCTCTCGCCGAGCGGCAGCTACTATGTCGGCGGGCTCCAGCCGGTGAAGATCATGATCGAGGACGAGGATGTCCGCGCCGTCCGCGGCGGCACCGGCGAAGCCAAGTGCGGCGGCAACTACGGCGCCTCTGTCCGCGCAGGAAACCGCGCGGAGGAGCGCGGCTATTCTCAGGTCCTCTGGCTCGACGGCGTGGAGCGCCGCTACATCGAGGAGGTCGGCGCGATGAACATTATGTTCAAGATCGGCGGCAGGGTCTGCACCCCGGCGCTGAGCGGCTCGATCTTGGACGGCGTAACGCGCCGCAGCATTCTGGAGCTGCTCGCCCACGAGGGCACGCCCGCGGACGAGCGGCGCATCAGCGTCGACGAGCTCATCGCCGCGGCGGAGAGCGGCGCGCTGGAGGAGGCATGGGGCTGTGGCACCGCCGCCGTCGTCTCCCCGGTCGGCGCTCTCGCCTATCAGGGCAGGGAATACCCCATCAACGGCGGGAAGATCGGTCCCACCACCCAGCATCTCTACGACGAGCTCACCGCCATCCAGTGGGGCAGGGCGGAGGATCCCTTCGGCTGGGTGTATCCGGTGGAATAAAAAACGCACAGGACTTTCAAACCAGGAGCCCCCGGAGCATTTTGGCTCCGGGGGCTCCTCAGATTGTCAAAAACTCCCACGAGCTGCGATTTTAAAGGCTCCCGAAGTGCAAGGGGAGCTGGCGCGGCGTAGCCGCGACTGAGGGGTTGTAAGCTTGCGAAACCGCCAGGTTTGGATGGTTGGTGCGTAGGGGCTGGCGTCCTCGACAGCCCGCGGCTTCCACCTTCGCCCGAGCTTCCCACAGACGGGTCGTCGAGGACGCCGACCCCTACGAAACATCGCTGGATGCTTAGCGCCTGACAGAAGCTTACAACCCTCCAGTCAGCCTTCGGCTGACAGCCTCTGCTGTACACGCCCCAGTGTGCGCACTGGGGTGCCTTGCACTTCGGAGGCCTTTAAATTGTTCGGCTTTGCCGCGTTGATAAGACTTTTTGATAAGAGGAAGCCCCCGGAGCGTTTGGCTCCGGGGGCTTCTGTTGGGAAGTGCTTACTTCATGCCGTTCTCGTAGGCTTCGATCATCTTGCGGACCATCTGGCCGCCGATGGAACCTGCCTGCTTGCTGGTCAGATCACCGTTGTAGCCCTGCTTCAGATTGACGCCGACCTGAGAGGCGGCCTCCATCTTGAAACGGTCCATCGCATCGCGGGCGTTGGGGTTCACGAGGTTGTTGGAACTCTTAGCCATGTTGATTTACAACTCCTTTGCAAAAAGTGTTTTTCGGGTCCGGAAGCCGCCGGAGCGGTCTCCGCTGTTCCCGGACATAGCTTTTGCAAAGCGCGGCGAAGTATGCGTTTATTTGCTGGAAAGTTTTAGACCTTATCCCCAAAGAGCCTCGCAGAGTTTCGCCGGCGCACCGGCGAAATAAAGTGAGATCATTTTTCGGCGCGACACGCGCGTGCCGAAAAATACTCTGCGCGGAGGGAACG
>CAVCTM010000065.1:0-11767 GCA_963605115.1 Pseudobutyrivibrio sp.
ACTGCTTCTTGTGGCGGCCGTGCGCCTCGACCTTGCCCTTGATCTTCTCGCGGTAAGCGACGCGGGCAGGCAGAAGCTCGGTGTCGACACCGAAGCGGCTCTTGAGCTTGGCGCAGAGAACGTCCATCTGCATGTCTCCCGCGCCGGAGAGCACGAGCTGGTGGGTCTCGCCGTTGTTCATGAGCGTGAAGGAGATGTCCTCCTCGTTCAGGCGGGCGAGACCGCCGGCGACCTTGTCGTCCTGACCCTTGGTCTTGGGCGCGATCGCCATGGAGTAGCAGGGCTCGGCGATCTCGATGGCGGGATACTCGACCTCGTGCTTCGGGTCGCAGACGGTGTCGCCCGTCTTCCACTCCATCTTGCCGATGGCAACGATATCGCCGCAGCAGCACTCCTTGACCTCGGTGGTCTTCTTGCCGCACATGGTGTAAAGGCGGCCGAGCTTATCCGTGGAGGAGGTGCGCATGTTGCGCAGGGAGAGATCGGAGGTGATCTTTCCGGTCATGACCTTCACGACGGAATACTTGCCGAACTGGTCGGAAACGGTCTTGAACACGAAGCCGGAGACCGGGGCGGCGGGGTCGATGCCCTCCACGTCGATCGGGGCGGGAACATAGTCCACGATCGCGGTGAGCATGGCGCCGGTGCCGATGCCGGTGAGGGCGCAGGAGGCGACGACGGGGACGACGCTGCGGTCCTTGACGCCGAGCTTCAGACCCTTGATGATGTCCGCCTCGCAGAGCTCCATATCCTCGAAATACTTCTCCATCAGCTCCTCGTCGGCGCCGGCGGCAGCCTCCATCAGCGCGGCGCGCATCTCCTCCGCCGCGGCCTTGTCCGCGTCGGGGATGGCGATCTCGCTGCGCTTGTTGCCGTTCGGACGGTAAGCGACGTTGTGGACGAGGTCGATGACGCCGGTTCCGTCGCTCAGCGGAGCGGTGACGGGGCAGATGATGCTGCCGTATTTCTCCTGAAGGGCGGAGAGGACCGTGCTGAAGTCGCCGTGCTCCTCGTCGATCTTGGAGATGCAGAAGAAGGTCGGCTTGTTCGCCGCCTTCAGCATTTTCCAGCAGCGCTCCGCGCCGACGGAAAGACCGTCCTTCGCGGTGCAGAGAATGACGCCCGCCTCCACCGCGCGCAGGGCGCAGGCGACCTCGCCATAGAAGTCAAAATAACCGGGGCAGTCCAGCACGTTGATCTTGCAGCCGCCGAACTCGACGGGTGCGATGGCGCAGGACACGGTGATCTGGCGCTTGATCTCCTCGGCATCGTAGTCGCAGACGGTGTTGCCGTCCGTGACCTTGCCCTGCCGGTCGATCGCGCCGGTCATGTAGAGCATATTCTCGACCAGCGTGGTCTTGCCGCTGTTGCCGTGGCCGAGGATCGCGATGTTGCGGATGTTTTTGGGTTCGTAGCTCATTTGGGGTTTCTCTCCTTATATCGAAATCTTTTAGATTTTAAGAAAAATCACCTCTCGACGGTGCTTTAACGCTTTAACGCCGCCGAACGAATCAATTATACACTATATCTTTTTCCCGCACAAGCTAATTTTTTGGTTTCTTTTTTGTGCAGTTCGACGGAAAAAGCAAAAAACCGCCCCGGCTGACCCAAAGGGTCAGCCGGGGCGGTTCCTCATTTTCATCTTTCCAGCCCGAAGACCACCAGAATGAGCGGCAGGAGCCAGAGGAGCATAAAGATCAGGACATTGCTCGCCGAGGCGCTCTCGAACGCGCCGAGCCAGCAGAGCAGGAAGAGCAGCAGCACGCCGAACACGCTGCCGACGGCGGAGACGATCGCCGCCGCCCGCGCGCCGGTATAGGTGCGCCGTCCGCGCTCCGCGGCGTCCACGAGCGGACCCATGCCCTCGCGCGCCAGCACAGCGGCAACGCGGCTCGCGCTGTCCGGCTCCGCGCCGGAAATGCGGTAGCGCTCCGCGTAAGGCGGGAAGCGGAAGGAGTCCGTCGGCATCTTGAACTTGGTCTTGATCATCATCGGCGTGATGTTGAAATCACGGATGGCGAAAATGGGCTCCAGCTTTGAGTGGAGCAGCAGCACGAGCGCGTCCTGCACGGAGCTGACGGGCTTGTACTCAACGGTGAAGATCCCGACGAGCGCGCCGTTGATGGCGGTGTAGACGCTGCTGCGGGTGCTGAGCTTCTGGGGCAGGCGGATGCCCATGAGGTTCATAAAGCCCGTGTTGCCGACACAGACGGTCTCGCCGTTCACGACCGCGGTCATGCCGCCGCCGTCGTGGGGCTCAAAGCCCTCCACGCGGCTGATGGTGTAACCGTTGCGGCGGATGAGCTCGGAAAAGGGCGCCGCCAGCCCGCAGCCGCTCGCGGCGATGACGGAGCCGGTGTAGGAGATGACCTTGTCGGTGAACGCGCCCTCCAGAATGCGGACGCGGCTGATCTCCGCGGTGCCGCGGGGGAAAATATCCTGATCCGTGATGACGACGTGGCGCGCACGCCCGATGTCGCGCACGCCGGACCAGCCGGCGATCGCCGCGCCGGAGGCGAAGAGCTTTTTCGCCGAGACCGCGAAGGGCAGCGCGAAGCAGAGCGTGCAGGAAAAGGTCGCCGCGGCTGCGCAGAGCATGGAGATGCAGTGGACGACGGCGTTCGCGTGTCCGTGGGCGACGCTCGCGAGCAGCCCCAAAATGAGCGACGCGGCGAGCAGGATCGGCGTCAAGACGCTGTAGAGATACTCGCCCGTATCCGCCTCCTCGCTGCGGCGGATGAAGCCCTTGACGCTGCGGCGGGACTTGAGCAGGGCAACGTCGTCCTGCGTGATACCGGTCTCGCCGGTGACGGTGTAGAGCGTTTTGCTCGCGGAGAGCACGCGGAAGCCGGTGCGCAGTCCCTTGCAGCCGAAGTATTCGCCCCAGATCGCCGCGGTCATGGACGCGGCGCTGACGGCGCTCAGCGGGATGCCGAGTCCTTCGGGCTTCGCCGCCGCCATCACAACGGCGTCCAGCAGGCTCAGCAGGCAGGAAGCCGCGACGAGCGATTCCGGTCCCATCCGGCGCCGGGCGATCCCGACGAGCCCGCCCGTGAAGATATCGAGCCCGACGATGCAGACGCTGAGCTCCAGCACGAGCAGCAGCAGACTCACAACGCGCAGGTTCCCGTTCAGCGCGCCGGTCAGCGGCAGCGCGGCGGAGGACCACGCGAAGGAGAGATAGATCATCACGAGCGTAAGCACGGCGGCGATGCGCCCGCGGCGGCGCAGGGACGCCATCTGCGCCCCGTAGAGCTTCGCCGCTTTTTTCGGCTCCATCTCCGGCGCGTCCGCGTCCTCCGTCTCGGCGGTGGGGCGGTTGCGCTCGCCGGTGCTGCGCCGCTCCCGGCGCATCGCGACGAGCGCGAGCAGCGCCACGAGCGGGGACAGGAATCGCTCCCGCGCGCTTTTCTGCGGCGCACCGCGGCGGACCTTCGGCTCCTCCGGCGGCAGCGGCTCGGACTCGTCCAGCGGCGCGGCGTAGGCATCGCCCTCGGCGCTGTCGCGGATCTCCTCCGCGGTGAGCGCATCGATGACCGCCTCGTCCTCCGGCGTGAGCGTTTCGGGCTCCGGCTCCGGTTCCGGCTCCGGTGCGGGCTGCGCCGCGGCTGCGGCGGCTGCGGCATCGTCAATGATACCGCCGAGGCGCACGCCGGTCTCGCCGGCGGGATCGTCGATGGTCTCCATCGCGATGCGCCGGCTGCGCTCCCCCAGCGTCTCCGTCGTTGGAGCAGCCTTCGGCTCCGCCGCGTATTCGGCGAGGATGTCCTCAAGGTCAAACTCCTCCGGGACCTCCACGCTGGATATGTGGGTCTTGTTGTTTTCGTTCATCGAATCACCCTATAGTCATCCGAGACCCGCTACGCTGGGCTCTCGGATGAGAAAGATTCACTCCGCTCAGCGCACTCGCCTGCGGCTCGCACGTTCCCTCCGCGCAGAGAATTTTTCGGCACGCGCGTGTCGCGCCGAAAAATAATTGAACTTTATTCGCGCCTGCGGGCGCGAACTCTGCGAGGCTTTTTACTTGCTTCTTTGTCTTAATACTTCATACATCACGACGCTGGCGGCGGCGCTGGCGTTCAGGGAGCTCACCTTGCCGCGCATGGGGATGCTGAGGAGAAAGTCGCAGTTTTCCGCGACAAGGCGGCCCATGCCGTCGCCCTCGGAGCCGATGACGAGGCAGAGCGGACCGGTCAGGTCCGTGTCCCACATGCCGCCCGGCGCGTCCGCGGCGGTGCCGTAGACCCAGAGCCCGCGCTCCTTGAGCTCGCGGATCGCGGCGGGCAGATTCGGCACGCGCGCGACCGCCATGTGCTCGGCGGCGCCGGCGCTCGTCTTGTCCACGATGCTGGTGAGACCCGCGCTGCGGCGCTTCGGGATGATGACGCCATGCGCGCCGACGCACTCCGCCGTGCGCAGGATCGCACCGAGGTTGTGCGGGTCGCTGATCTCGTCGCAGAGGATGACGAAGGGCGGCTCGCCGCGCTCATCGGCGATGGCGAGGATATCCTCCACGGAGCAGTATTCGCGCACCGCGGCGAGCGCGATGACGCCCTGATGCGCGTGCGTGACGCTCATCGCGTCTAACTTGCGGCGGTCCGTCTCCACGACGACGACGCCCTGATCGCGCGCCTTGGACGCAATGTGACCGAGGGTCTTGTCCACCTCGCCCTTCGCGATATAGATCTTGTCGATGCTGCGGCCGGCGCGAAGCGCCTCCGTCACCGCATTGCGGCCCTCGATGAGGTCCTCTCTGTCATTTTCAAACGGCATATTCTTCAGCTTTTCCTTACTTGATGAGGTATTTTTTAAGCGTTTCCGCGGCGTCGAGCTTCTCCCAGGGAACGTCGATATCGTCTCTGCCGAAGTGCCCGTAAGCGGCGCACTGGCGGTAGATCGGACGGCGCAGGTCGAGCCGCTCGATGATCTTCGCGGGGCGGAGATCAAAGTTCTCGGTAATGATATCGTCCAGCTCGTCGTCGGAGAGGACGCCGGTGCCCTGCGTGTCCACGATGACGCTGACCGGCTCGGCGACGCCGATGGCGTAAGCCAGCTCGATCTGGCAGCGCTTTGCGAGCCCGGCGGCGACGATGTTCTTCGCGATATAGCGCGCCATATACGCCGCGGAGCGGTCCACCTTCGTGGGGTCCTTGCCGGAGAACGCGCCGCCGCCATGGGAGGCGTAGCCGCCGTAAGTGTCCACGATGATCTTGCGGCCGGTCAGACCGGAGTCGCCCGCGGGACCGCCGATGACGAAGCGGCCGGTCGGGTTGATGAAATAGCGGGTCTCGCCGTCGAGCAGCTCGGCGGGGATGACCTTGCGGATGACCTCGCGCAGGATGCCCTGGCAGATCGTCTCGTGGTCCACATCCGCGGCGTGCTGGGTGGAGACGACCACGGTATCGACGCGCTTCACCGCGCCGTCGGGACCGTACTCGACCGTCACCTGCGCCTTGCCGTCCGGACGCAGCCAGTCGAAGGTGCCGTTCTTGCGCACCTCGGCGAGGCGGCGGGTCAGCCGGTGGGCAAAGGCGACGGGCGCGGGCATATACTCCGGCGTCTCGTCGCAGGCAAAGCCGAACATCATGCCCTGATCGCCGGCGCCGGTGTCTCCCTCGTCCGCCTTGCCCTCCTTGGCTTCCAGCGAGCGGTCCACGCCGAGGGCGATGTCGCCGCTCTGCTCGTCGATGCTCGTGAGCACGGCGCAGGTGTTGCCGTCGAAGCCGTATTCGGGCTTATCATAGCCGATATCGCAGACGGTCCTGCGCACGATGGCGGGGATGTCCACATAGCAGCTCGTGCTGATCTCGCCCATCACGAGCACCATGCCCGTCGTGGTGCAGCACTCACAGGCGACGCGCGCGGCGGGGTCCTTTTCCAGAATGGCGTCCAGCACGGCGTCGCTGATCTGGTCGCAGATCTTATCGGGATGTCCCTCCGTGACGGACTCGGAGGTGAAAACGCGGTTTTTTCTCAGACTCATGGCTATTTTTTTTGATCCTTTCTGTTGTAAGATATTATTTTATCATGCTTTACCGATAAAATAAAGAATTTTCGTGAAAAAAGAAAAAACTCCCTGCGATGCAGAGAGCTTTCCGTTTCCGAGCCTATTTCTCTTTATCGCTATCAGCAGGACCACCTTACGCCGCGCGCAGGTTGGTACGGGGTCGCAGAGCTGATCCTCTCGCCCGTTCGTGATAAAAATGTGAATATAGTATAGCGTCCCCCGCGGCGTTTGTCAATGGGGAAAATGGGAGGAAAAGCGCTCCGGAGGCTTGAAGGAAAGCCTCCGGAGCGGTCTTTTTATACGTAATAGGGATTCGGCTTGAACAGCAGCGAGATCAGGTCGATGATCCAGCCAATGCCGAAGAGCCCGACGGTGAAGATATAGAGGATGCCCATCCCCGTCTTGCCCTCATAGAACTTGTGCGCGCCGATCCCGCCGAGAAAGAGGCAAAGCAGAAACGCCGTCCATTTGTTCCTCGCCCGTGCACCGCCGCCATTATTGTTGACGTTCGAGTTGACGTTGGCGTTGCTGTTGTTGATGACGACCTGCGGCTGCGCCGCCGCGCCCTCCAGCTTTTCGACCTGTTTCCCGCACTTGGGACAGATCACGCAGTCCTCGTCGATCTGCGCACCGCAGTGCTTGCAGAATTTTGTCTTCCCCTGCGGCGCACCGCACTCCGGGCAGACCTTGGCATTGTTGTCGATCTCTTTTCCGCAGCTCTTGCAGAACATAGAAATCTCTCCTTTCTCTTTTTTTGCATATTATAGCCCATTTTCGGGCAATTGTCAACATACGAATATGGCAATAATCTTTTCATATTGATAACGGAAAGGAGATCGCTATGATCATTTATGACAGGCTTTGGGAGACCATGAAGTCCCGCGGCGTCAGCCAGTACCGCCTGATCCACGAGTATAAGGTCAGCTGCGGTCAGCTCGACCGCCTTCGCAAGAACGAAAACGTCAGCACCTACACGCTCTCCCAGCTCTGCGCCATCCTGAACTGCCGGCTGGAGGACATCGCCGAGTACCGACCCGACAGTGGCGCGGAGGGACAATGAGCGGAAAGGGAAAAAGGACACGGTCCCGATCGGGACCGTGTCCTTTTTGCCGCTTGCCGCAGAGCGGGGCTCACGCCCCGCTCCTGAAAAGGTGCTTTGTGTTATTTGCTCAATGCCTGGTTGACCTCTGCGATGTCGCTGTCGGAGAGCGGAATGCGGGTTTCGGAATCCATAAAGATCGGTTCGCCGTTATAGTCTGCGCTCTTAAAGCATCCGCCTGCCACGGCGATATAAATGGACTGCTCTTTTTCGCTCTTTTCCATCCAGCTCTCATCCACGCTGAATTGGTCATAGACCATGCCGGTATCGTAGTCGATCGCCATAGCAACGGAATCGTAACCCATGCCGTCCACAAAGCTGTCACAGTCTGCTTTCACCATAAAGAAGTGCAGCGACAGAGACTCGCTGCCAAAATCGTCGAGTTTCAATTCAAAAGCGCGGGTCACGGCAAAGGGCTGGGCGTCCTGCGCGAACGTCTCTTCAAACGCCGCTTTTCTTGCCAGATACGCCTCGCTTTGGATATAAGCGCTCAGATGCTCGATCAGAAAATCCTTGGCAGAGACCTCTTTTCCGTCAACAACGATATTGGCGGGCGCATCACTGCTTACGGGAGTGTTCTCGTCTTTCTTCCCGCCGCAGGCGGCAAGGCTCAGGCACAGGATCGCTGCCAGAAGCAGCGCGGTCATCTTTTTCATATTGGATTTCCTTTACTGAATTGTAATGCAGTATGAACCTCCGGCGACCGTCAGATCGACGGTGATGCTCCCCGCGGACAGCGCCTCCTCCGGGACCTGCGTTTCCACATACAGGCGCGTGGGGTCGAGCGGGTTGGGACCGAAGGTGGTGCCCTTCAGCATCGTGACGGACAGGGAGCCGCCCATATCGTAAAACATCTCGTAGCCGCTGTAGTCGTATTTTCCGCAGTGTACCACCACGTCGCTGACCGCGTCGGCAAAGGCGCGGACATCCGTGTCGAGATTTTTCAGGTCAAATTCCAGATTGATGAAGCGGTAGCCGTCGGAGGACTCGTAATGAATGCCGCTCGCGCCGGGATTCGCGGGATAGATGGCCTCGGCGATCTCCGCCTTGGCGACGGTGATCTCCCACACGTCCGTGGTGACCACTTCTCCGACCGCGAGCGCCGTTGCGCCCGTGACGACCGGAGCGATCTCATTCTCTGTCTCCGCACCGGGCTGCGCGCCGCCCAGCGCGGCGGTCAGCGCATAGAGCTTGTCCGTCTCCGTAGTGGTCGTGCCGTCCGGGTTCCAGGTTTTTTCGGGGTAAGACATATCGTCGTTAAAGCCCAGTGTAAAGGTCACGGTCTCAAACTGCTCTGCCAGTTTTTCGGGAATATTTATGTAAAGGAAATAGTCCAGATCCGTGTAAGGGTCGATCTCGAAGTATTTGTCCCGCTTGAACGACAGGCGCACGTCGTAGTCCGTCACGGTGTAGCCGCCGTTGACCACTGCCGTCCGGAAAAACGAGCTGTCCGAGATCGCCGCCATAGATTTGTTCTCGAGATGACCCATTACCAGCAAAAGCTTGTAGCCGTCTTCCACATACAGAGAAGTGGAGGAATATTCGCTCGTTCTATAGGAAAACTCATCCAGAAGCTCCAGGGAATCAAAGGTCATGGTAAAGTTTTCGTTGTCAAGGGTGTCCCCGATCGAAAGTGCGACAGCCTCCTGCTCCGGCTCGGGGGTCGCTTCCGGCTCCGCTTCCGCCGGATCGCTCTCGACGGGTGCATCTGTTGCTTCCGTTTTCGGCTCCTGCGGATCATTCGTATCCGCTTCTGTCTTATCATTGCCGCAGGCAGCAAGGCTCAGGCACATTATTGCTGCCAGAAGCAGCACGGTCATCTTTTTCATGGTCTCTTTCCTCGTTTCCGTAATTTTTGTGTCCATTCCGGCGCGCCGCGCTTACCGCGGTCGGGCACGCATTACAGAATACGCCGCAAAGCTCCCGAAAACAATTAACCGGCTGCATAGTATCGGCAGATTTCTTCCGCGTTTTTACTCAAAGATCGCATTGCTCAGGTCGATCGGGTACCCGATCGGATTGTCGACATCCGTTCCGTTCCCGGAAAAAACCGTGCCGCCAAAGTCCAGCGGTGACGCGCCGGGAAGGTTAACAAATTGAACACCGATCTCGTTGCCCTCGATCCGGCAGTCTGCGAACCCGGTCTTAAAAAAGTAATAACCCGATGTGTTATAGGAAAATGCGATCTTGTTATTCCGGAACGTGCAGCCCTCCACGCCGATCATGCCGCCGTTAGTCACGGCTGCGCCGATATCGTAGCCCGTGAAGGAGCAGTTCCAGATCTCCGTCGACGCCGCGGCGGTGAGTCCATTGCCGCCGCTGCCCACAAAATCCAGATCATGCAGCATTACATTGTCCGGGTCATGGGTGCTGACGGTCAGGCTCCCCTCGATCACGGTCCGTCCGCTGCCGTCGGAGCAGCCGTAGAGGTTCGCCGCGCGGGAGGAGATGTCAAGCTCGCCGGTGTAAGTGACCGGCGGCAGATAGATATCCACAACGGTGTCCGCCGGGACCTCCGCATCGATGCGGTCCAGCAGCGCGCGCAGCTCCTCCATGGTATTCAGCGGGGTATCCTCCGCCGTGTATGCCTGATGCACAAGGGGCAGCACCTCGAAGGTGTGGCGCAGCCGGATGGTATCGCCGTTTTTCATCGTCAGCGTCCAGACGAGCTCATTTGTTCCGCTCGCCCCGGTAAAGAACACATCCGATTCCAGAACGGAGGCGATAAACCTCTCGTTATAGCGCGGCTCCGCGATCTCCAGCGCACCGTTTTCGTTGGGGAACGCCTCCAGCGTGCAGCGCTCCACCTTGGCGAGAAAGGCTGCCGGGTCCGCCAGCGCTCCGTTTTCGTAAACGCCAAGCATGGCAGGCAGACAGGAGGTTTTGTCCGCGGAAAGAGAAAGCGTCTTTTTTTCCTCCGGCTGTTTGTTTTCAAGGTCGTTTGAGGACGTGCCGACGAGCATTTCATAGGTCCCATCCTTGTCGGTATAGGTGACGGACGCGCCGCCCTCGTAGGTTTTGGGGCGGTGGGGCAGGAACACCGCCAGCGCCGCCGCAGCCAGAACGAGCACACAAAGCGCCGCGATCAGCGCCTTTTTCCGCCACAGGCGCGGGGGCTTTACGTTCTGCTTCTCGATCTGGCTCCGGGTGCAATGCGGGCAGAAGGAAGCGCCCTCCGGCAATTCCGCGCCGCAGCTTTTGCATTGTTTGCTCATTTCATCCTCTCCTTAAAGTGCCTCCATCAGATGAAGCACGCTTTTATATCGTTTTTCCGGATTTACCGCGGTGCATTTCTGCACTATACGCCCTAAGCGGCCACCTGCCAGCTCCTTGGACGGATGCTTTCCCGTGAGCATGATGTTCAGCAGCACCCCAAGGGAATAGAGGTCCGCCCGCTCGTCGGTCTGGGCGATCCCGTACTGCTCCGGCGCAGCATAGCCCATAGTCCCCAGGACCTGCGTGTCCTGGTCTGTGCCGCTTTTGAAAATGCGGGAGGCGTCGAAGTCGATCAAAACCGCCACGCTGCCCCGCAGGATCACATTTTCCGGCTTGATGTCCCGATGCACCGCGCCCAGCTTATGCAGCACCCACAGGGCATTGCACAGCTGCATGGTGATCCTCCGCGCTTCGGCGCGGGAAAACAGCGCGCCCTCCAGAAGATAGGCGAGGGAATCCCCCTGCACGTATTCCTCCAGCACCAGCACCACGCCGTCCCACTCCGCAGTCTCCATGATCTGCGGCAGGTTCGGGCAGGAAACGCCCAGCAGCTTCCGGTAGACCTCCCCGTTTCCTCGGTAATGGCGAAAAATAAAGCGCGTTCCGTTCTGCTTGTTTTGCAGAAGCGAAACACAGCCGCGCTCGCTGTTTTTGATGATCTTTACGGTTTCGTAGTCCGTTTCGATGCTTGACAGCAGATATTGATAAATCGCGCTCACCCTCTCATGCTATGCAGCGTGCATATTGCATTTTTCTGTCGAAATCAGTATGATTATACAGAGAAAACGCGCATTTGTAAAGGCGGTAAAACATGAAAGACACGAATGACCTGCGGCAGGAGCTGATGGAGACCCCCAGCCTTGACCAGTTTTTATCGGAGAATCAGGACAGCTTCAACCGGGAGAGCGTCTGCGAATTGCTGAACCGGCTTTTCCAGAAGCGGAGGATTTCCAAGGCGACGCTTGCCAAGCAGTCCGGCATGAGCGAGGTATATCTGCATCAGGTCTTCTCCGGGCGGCGCAATCCCTCCCGCAGCCGCCTTCTGTGCCTGTGCTTCGGCATGAACGCCTCACTGGAGGAAACGCAGGAGCTCTTAAAGCAGTGCGGCTTTGCGCAGCTCTACCCCAAGGACAGGCGCGACGCCATCATCCTTTACGGCATCCTGAACGGAATGGATCTGTTCGCGGTAAACGACAAGCTGTTCGCGGAAAACGAGGAGACGCTGTATTGACGGCGGCGGGGAAAGATCAATTCCGGTTTTATTGCAGTTCTATTGCAGTGTTCCCGATTACAGCCCCCGAAACCTTCATAATTCTGCACCCGATTTTGCAGCGAAAGACCGCAAAACACGTAAAAAAGACCGAAATCAAAACGATTTCGGTCTTTTTCTTGGTGGAGATAAGCGGGATCGAACCGCTGACCTCTTGAATGCCATTGACGGCCGC
>CAVCTM010000066.1:0-11760 GCA_963605115.1 Pseudobutyrivibrio sp.
AGCTTGGCGTTTGCGCAAGCTTACAACCCCTCAGTCGCGCTTCGCGCGCCAGCTCTGCTGTGCACGCCCCCAGTGTGCGCACTGGGGGTGCCCTTGCACTTCGGGAGCCTTTAAATTGTGCCGCTTCGCGGCATTTGATTTTCAAATCGCGTCGAGAATTTTCGAAAAAAAGACCGCCCACACGGGGCGGTCTTTTCTACTATCCACTATTCACTTCCCCGTCAGCCCCAGCAGGGCGAGGGCGCGGTCGAGGAGTTCGGGGGCTCGCAGGACGGTGTATCGCGTGCCGGATTCGGCGTCGAGGCGGTTGAATTCGCCGAGGTAGAGCGTTTTTCCCTTGCCGCCCTCGAAAAAGGTGATTTCGAGCTTGATCTCGCCGGAGGGCACGCCGTCTGTGAGCGTGTCGGGAAAGAGCATCCGCGCGGCGCGGTATTCGTGCAGCAGCGCGAGCAGCGCCGCGGTGTCCACCTCCTGCCCGTCCGGGGAGGGGTAATAAAAGCGCAGCGTCTCCTCGCCCTCCGCACGGAAGAGCAGAGAGACAGATTCACACCGAGCCGGATCCCCGGCGATCCGCCGCGGCAGAAACAGCCAAAGCGCCGCCGCGAGGAGCAGTACAATGCCAATAATCCAGAACGTCTTTCCTCTTCTGTGAGAACCATTCGCTATCATACAAGCGTGTATTCCTTATCAATAATCGTATAATATATCGGACCTTCGATAACAAAAGCGGCACTATAATAATCGTCGTATAGCCAGCCAGAAGGATTGCTGAAATGAGGAGATTCTATTGTTTCATTGAGGTAAACTGAGGTCTGCTGCACGCCTGCGGGAATGCAGTCCGCTGTCTGCTGGGTCGCATTTGTATTAAGCCACGCTCTACAGGTTCCGACATAGGGCTCGCTTCCGGTGTTGCCATTGTTCCAATAGGTCAGTTTATATGTGGCGTCGTATGTCACAATTGTTTGGATTTTACTATATCCATTTCCAACCGCAGACTCCGATATACCAAGAAGATTAGCCAGAGTTTTCGTTGCGCTATAACCAAATTGGAAAGCAGAAATGGTCTTGCTCGGAACTCCGGCGCACTCAACCAAGAAGCTGACAAACGAACGCGCTTTGTTGTATGCATCAGTTCCCGATTTTGAGTAATCGCAGCTGAAATTATTAAAGAACGTGTACGAGTCCGTATACTGACGCCCGTTGGAAGTGTAAGTAGTTGTGTGGTAAGTAGTCGATCCCAAGGTTGACACATCACTTCTTATTTCCTTGGGCATATAAACAGAAACGCCAAAATCTTCGTTCCCTCCGGACAACTGGGATTGAATGAGCCCGTCTATCCGGTTAAGCATTTCTTCGGGATAATTGAACTGGTTTAAATCCTCTTTAGAGTAAGAGTTCAAATTGAGAGTATGTTCTTCGACCAAGAGGAAAAGCTGATTTGTTCCTTGTGAGCATACTCTCAATGCATAATCGTCCCCAGAAAGGGAATACAGGTCCTCGTTTGCCGTTGCCGTTGCAACAACGACATCTCCAGTGCTTTGATTTGTAGAATAACTTGTTAAATTTCCGCGCCGAACGCTTGTAGCAATAGAATACTGTCCGTGCCCATCATGCTTCAAAAAAATTTCGCCTTCGGAAGGAAGGTCCATAGTGAAAGCTGCGAGAGAAAGGCTGTTTAGGCTTATAAACAGCGCTGCCATGAGAGTTGCGCTAATGCCTTTGATGTGTCGTTTCTTCATCGTAGTCCTCCTTATGCACTTTTTGAAGTTTCCTCTTTACTTTAGTGGCGCTGATCAGTCAATATTACCCGCATAGGCATCACGGACTCCTTTCTTAAATTTCTCGTCGCAAATTATTCTTCTGCTTGCCTATATTGTACCAGAATGTACTAAACCTGTCAAATTCGCATTTTAAATAATTATGCACAACGAAATTTGACTATTGCGCGAAAGCTTAGTGCACAATAGCCAACTTTTGAGTGACCGCGTGCGTCGTTTCGTTAAACACACTCTGACTTTTTCAACTCGGTTATGCATTTGTTTTCTCTGCTTTCTGTGTCTATGGTGTATTGTTTTGCTTGAGGTGGCATCAGGCAGGTTGCAAAAAAAGAACGCCCCGCGGGGCGTTCTTTTCACACCAGCTCCCCCATGTCCTCCTCGGTCCAGAGCTGCACTCCTGCTTGGCGGAGGGCTTCGGCGGCGGTGCCGTCGGCTGGGATGAGGCGGCGGGTGAAGCTGCCGTCATAGACGGCGCCGGCGCCGCAGGAGGGGCTGCGCGCCTTCAGGAGCGCGGCGCGGCAGTCGAAGAAGCGGGCGAGCTCCGCTGTCTGCTCCGCGCCGCGGCGGTACTGCGCCGTGACGTCCGCGCCCGACGCGGTGAACACGCCGCAGTCCCGGCGCTCCGCGCTCTCGCGCGGGGTGGCGAGCCCGCCGAGCTGCTCCGGGCAGACGGGCACGAGCGCCCAGCGCGCCCGCAGCGCCGCGAGCGTTTCCGCCGGGAGCGGGCGGGACGCGCCGTCATAGCGGCAGCGCAGTCCGAGCAGGCAGGCGGAGACGAGCAGCGCGGGCTTCCCGGCGCTCATGTGACGCCTCCGACGCGCGCGGCGGCGGATTTCTGGCGCTGGCAGTAGTCTGTCAGGAAGCGGAAAAAGTCCTCCACGACGGAGTTGTCCGTCTTGTTGCGGTTGCATGTCATGATGAGCTCGCGGCTGCACGGCGGGTCGCGCAGCTCCAGCAGGCGGACCTTCTCCGGGTCCGGGTGCCCCCACGAAAACTCCGGCCAGAAGCCGATGCCGAGGTTCGCGCCGATCATATTCTGCACCGCGGCGGGGCTGTCGCTCTCGAAGACGATGCGCGGCTGAAAGCCGACGCGCTGGCAGAGCAGCTGGAAGATATGGCCGAGCTGACGATAGCCCATGAGGGAGATGAAGCCCTCGTTTTCGACCTCGCGGAGCGTGATGGAGTCGCTGTACTGATAGCGCCCCGCCTGCGCGGGCACGGCGAGGAAGATCTTCTCCGTGCAGACGAACTGCATCGGGCTTTGCAGCGCGTCCGCCGGGCAGAACATCTTCGTCGAGATCTCGACGTCGTAAACGTCGCTCTGGGAGTTTTGCAGCAGCTGGAAATTCAGCGCGCTGTGGCTGCGCTTATACTCGATGATCGCGTTCGTGACGAGCAGGGAGGCGGCGAGGACGTTGACGTGGATCGTCTCGTCCTGCAAATGCGCCATGGTCTGGAGCTTGTCCGGCAGCATGTCGAGCGCCTCGACGATCGGCTCGGCGTGGCTGCGGAGATATTTGCCGTATTCGGTGAGGACGATATTGCGGCCGCGCCGCGAAAACAGCGGGACGCCGAGGCTCGCCTCCAGCCGGTGGATCGCCTGGCTGAGCGCCGGCTGGGCGATGTGGAGCTTCTCGGCGCTCGCGGTCATATGCTGGGTGGAGGCGACCTCAAGAAAATAGCGGAGCTGCGTCAATTCCATCGCGGGAACCTTCTCTCTGTCAGTTTTGATAACGCAAAGGTTATGTTCGTAGCTTAAATTATATATTGGACTATATGAGTTGTCAAGGCTATAATAGCGTAGCAATCAGAAATTACAGGGGGATTCATTTCTTATGGAAGTCGCAGAGGTTCTGGAAACGTCAATGCTGGTGTGCTTCGGCGCATCGTGGCCCATCTCCGTCATCCGCAATATCCGCGCGAAGACGGCGAAGAGCATGAGCTTGCAGTTCATCCTGCTCATCATCACGGGCTACCTCGCCGGCATCATCGCCAAGCTCATCACGGGTCAGATCAGCTACGTTCTGCTGGTTTACCTCTTCAATCTTGCTATCGTCTCCATCAACCTCATCGTTTATTTCGTCAACCGCCGCCACGACCGCGAGCTGGAGGACGACTGAAAAGGCAAAGGACCGGTCCCATCGGGGACCGGTCCTTTTTGTCAAGTCCGAAAAAACGCCGCTTCAAAAGGACTGACCGGGAGCCAAACGGCTCCCGGTCAATTTTTTCAGATATCCATATCCAGCAGATAGGAGCTGAGGCCCTTGCCGTGCATATCGACGGAGAGGGAGCGAGTGACGCCGCCGCCGAGCGCGGCGTACATCACGAAGTTCAGCGCGTGGATGTTCGGCAGCTCATAGCGGACGACCTCGCCCTTGACGATGCCCTTGAAGTGCTCCTTCACGCGCTCCGGCGTGACCTTTTCGCGCAGCAGCTCGAAATCCTTGGGATCATAGGCGATGAGGGACACGTTGGAGATGTTGCCCTTGTCGCCGGTGCGGGAATGCGCGATTTCATAAAGCTTCATCGATTTTGCAGCTCCTTTCTCAGACTTCAAAGACCCGTACAGCGGGGCGGACGTCCTCGCGCGGGACGAGGATGGACGCCACGGAGACGATGTCGCGCGTGCGCTTGACCGCGCCGCAGCCGCCGGCGGGGCCGTTGGTATAAAGCGCCTCGACTTCGTTCGGGATGAGGTCCGCAATCGCCTTGGTTCTGGCGCGGCCCGCGGCGCGGACGCGCACCTCGGACAGGCCCTCGTCATACCTGTAGTCGGGGTTCCAGTAAAGGCTGTTGCAGCCGATGAGGTCGAATTTCAGCTCGTCGAACTGACCCGGGGCGATGAGCTCGATGCGCTCTTTCAGAATTTCGATGGCGAGCTTGGCGCGCGCGAGGCAGCCGGGGCCGCCGTAGCTGATCTCGCCGTCGCCGATGAAGCAGTCCTTATAGCCGATGGAGCACTTGAAGGTGTCCGTGCGCGGCTTGCCGGTCGCGCCCTCGACGCGGACGACGTCCTTCGCGATCTCGGTGAACTTCACCTGCTTGAAATCCGCGACGACGTCCGGCGTCAGGTAATTCTCCGGGTCGTGGATCTCGTAGACGATCTGCTCCGAGCAGGTCCCCACCGTCACCATGCCGCCGGCCTCGGGGACCTTGGTGACGACGAAGGAGCCGTCCTCCGCGATCTCCACGATCGGGAAGCCGAGGTGGCCCACGCCGGGAACATCCTTCTTGCCCGGCTCGGCGAAATAGCCGCCCGTGACCTGGCCGCCGCACTCGAGCAGGTGGCCGACCATGGTGCCCTTGCCCAGCTTGTCCCAGTCGTCCAGCTTCCAGCCGAACTCGTGGATGAGCGGCGCCATAAAGATTGCCGGGTCGGAAACGCGGCCGGTGATGACCACGTCCGCGCCCTCGTCGAGGGCCTTCAGGATGCCCTCCACGCCCATGTAGGCGTTCGCGGAGACGATTTTTCCGGGCAGCTTACTCAGCGGCTCGCCGGTCTCCCAGACCTGAACGTCCATGTATTTTTCAATGTTCGGCAGCAGATCGTCGCCGGTAACGCAGGCGATCTTCATGCCGGTCAGGCCGTGCTTTTTCGCGATTTCGACGCACTTGGCTGCGCCCGCCTCCGGGTTGGCCGAGCCCATGTTGGTGATGAGCTTGACATGGTGCTTCCAGCAGAGCGGCAGCGCCTTTTCCATGCGGTGCTCCAGCAGGCCGTTATAGCCCTTTGTGGGGTCCTTGAGCTTGGCCTCCTGGCCGATGGCGATGGTGCGCTCGGCGAGGCACTCATAGCTGATATAGTCGAGATTGCCCTTTTCGATCAGCTCCAGCGAGGGCTCCAGACGGTCGCCCGCGTAGCCGGCGCCGGACCCGATGCGGATGGTTTTCATAGCAGACATCTTCCTTTCCGTAGAATTTTTTGAAGTGGTGGAGAAAGTTGAAATTCAGATCAGATCTGGATGCCGCCGATGACGATGGCGATAATCAGCATCACAATGGTGACGACAAAGGCCCAGGGGATGGTCTTTTTCTGGTGCTCGCCGAGGTCCACGCCGGCGAGGCCGAGCAGCAGGAACGTGGACGGGGTCAGCGGGGACACGGGGAAGCCGGTGGTCATCTGGCCGAGGATGGCGGCGCGGCCGACGTCCGCCGCGGCAACGCCGAAGGTGGAGGCCGTCTCGCCCAGGACGGGCAGCACGCCGAAGTAGAAGGAGTCGGGGTCAAAGAGCAGGGACGCGGGCATACCGATCACGCCGACGATGGCCGGGAAGAACTTGCCCATGGAGTGGGGGATGAGGTTCGTGAGTGCGGTGGCCATTTCGGTGATCATGCCGGTGGACTTCATAATGCCGGTGAAGCAGCCGGCGGCGAAGAGCACGGAGCACATCATCAGTGCGCTCTTGGCGTGGGCGTCCACGCGGGCCTTGGTGTCGGCCACCTTGGGGTAGTTGATCATCGTGGCGAGCACGTAGAAGAACATAAACACCACGGCGGGGGCGAAGCCGGAGAAGAGCAGGGACACGATGGCGGCGACGATGAGGACGATGTTGACCCAGAAGAGCTTGGGGCGAAGCAGAGCTTTCTGCTCCTCGCTGAGCTCGGCCTCCACGTAAGTGTTCGCGACCTCCTGCACCGCGCCGATGCGTTTTCTCTCGCGGGCGCCAAGGAAGGCGGCGATGGCGACCACGCAGACGAGGCCGACGATGACGGCGGGCAGCACGGGCATAAAGAGCTCATTGACGTCCATGGAGAACGCGGTGGCCGCGCGGAGCGTCGGGCCGCCCCAGGGCAGAATGTTCATCGTGCCGGCGGCGAGGGCCACGGTGGTGGCCAGCGTGGTGCGGCGCATCTTCATCGCGTCATAGAGCGGGACGAGCGGCGGAATGCAGATGAGGAAGGTCACGGCGCCGGAGCCGTCCAGATGGACGATCATAGCGAGGATGGCGGTGCCGATGGTGATTTTGATGGGGTTGGAGCCCATCATGCGGGTAATGCCGCGGATGATGGGGCGGAAGGTTCCGGCGTCCGTCAGGATGCCGAAAAACAGAATGGAGAAGATGAACATGACGCCGGTGGCGGCGACGGAGCCGATGCCCTTCGAGCCGGTGATGTAGCCGCCGAGGGCCTTGAAGTTGGCCCAGAAGTTCACGGCGCCGGGGGCGCCCTCCGGGTCCGTTACGATGAAGAAGCAGGAGATAATGCCGGTGATGATGGGGATGATGATGAGTGCGACGGTGGGGGAGAGCTTTTTCGTCATGATCAGAACGATCATCGCGATGACGGTGACAAAGCCGAGAATGGCCAGTGCGGTGGTCATAAAGGTTTCCTCCTTATCTCTTTCTTTTTTCGGACCGCTCCCCGCAGCCCTTGCACTCAGCTTACGCGCCGCGACTTTCCTTTTCAAGAGGTCCCGCTTGTGGATATCTGGAAACGGAAGCGCCGCAGAGCGCTGCGAATTTGTGCAATTCGCGCAATTCTGCGGCGTTTTATGACTTCCAAGATTCTGGAAGTCATTTCCAATTCTCTGGAAGTCAGGCTTTTTCTCCGTCCTTCAGCTTGCTGTAAAGGCTCGCGAGGGAGATGCCGAGCTCCTCCGCAGCGGCGCGCTTTCCGGCGAGATCGCTGCCGTGGAACTCCAGCGCGCGGCGGATCTCCGCGCGCTCGAAGCGGCGGACGCGGTCATAGAGCGAGGTGGTGTCCCGCTCGGCGGGACCGATGTTTTCCGGCAGGTCGCCGCGCTCGATGACGCCCGTGCGGGAAAGATAGGCGGAAAACTCCAGCACGTTGCGCAGCTCGCGGATGTTGCCGGGCCAGTCGTGGCGCTGGAGCTGGGCGAGCGCGTCCTCGCTGATGGTGACGCTCCGCTTCATGCTCGCAGAGATCTCCATCAGCATCTGGCGCGCGAGCAGCGGGATGTCCTCCGCCCGCTCCCGCAGCGGCGGGATGCGGACGTGGAAGGTGCTGAGCCGGTAATAAAGGTCTGGGCGGAAGCGCCCGTCGCGGATGGCGTGCTCCAGATCGGCGTTGCTCGCCGCGAGGATGCGGACATTGACCGGGATCTCCTCCACCCCGCCGACGGGACGGATGGTGCGCTCCTGAAGCGTGCGCAGCAGCTTCGACTGGGTCTCCAGCTTCATCTCGGAGATCTCGTCGAGCAGCAGCGTGCCGCCCTCCGCCGCCTCGAACATGCCGAGCTTTCCGCCCGCCTTCGCGCCGGGGAACGCGCCGTCCACATAGCCGAACAGCTCGGAATCGAGCGTGTCGGGGTTGAAGGTGGCGCAGTTGAGCGCGAGGAACACGCCGCCGGCGCGGGGGCTTGCGTTATGGATGGCCTGCGCGTAGACCTCCTTGCCCGCGCCGCTCTCCGACGTGAGCAGCACCGGCGCGTCGCTGCCGGCGATGCGCCGGGCAAAGTCCTTGCACGCCTTTGACTTCTCGCTGCGCGCCGTGATATAGTCAAATGTGTAGCGCGAGCTCATCGCCTTCGTCACGCGGCGGAGCAGCTGGCGGCTGCGGCGCTCGGCGCTCTCGATCTTCTCGCGGAAGGCGCTCGCCTCCGCCATGAAGGTCACGACGGAGAGCCCGCCGAGGATCCTGCCGTCCGCGGCGCGGATGGGGTACATATTCACCCAGTAAATGTCCGCGATCTCCTTGCGCGGCGCCTGAAGCACCGCCTCGCCGCTCGCGACGACGTCCGGCAGCTGGGCGCCCGGCCGCAGCTCGCGCAGCCGTCTGCCGACGATCTCGCCGGGCTCGCGCCCCATTTCCAGACGCAGAAAGCGCCGGTAAGCGGCGTTGCCGAACACGATCACGCCCTCCGTGTCGATGATGAGGATCCCCTCGTTCATCGCGTTGAACACCGCGACGGCGTCCGCGGAAAACTCCATTTTGCCCACACCCTTTCTCGTTTCACAGTCAGAGTATAGCGCGCCTTCCACAAAAAAGCAACGTTTTTTAACGCATGCTGTGGGCAAAATCGCAAAAACCGGTCCCGAGACGGGACCGGTTCCGGCTTTTTTATTCCGCGATGCAGTCGAGGCCGCTCAGCGCGTTGGCGCGGCGGCGGGTGGCGTCGGAGATCTTTTTTGCGAGCGCCTCCAGCTCCGCCGGGTCCATGCCGACGTCGCGCGCGATCTGCTCGTTCCAGTCGCTGACGATCTGCCGGATCTCCTCAAAAATGCCGCAGCCCTTGTCCGTCGGGAACAGGTGGGAGGTCTTGCGGTCGCCCTCGTAATAGCGGCGGGAGATATAGCCGAGGCTCTCCAGCTTCGCGACGGAGCGCGCCACGATCGCCTTGTCAAACAGCGTGATGCGGCAGACGTCCGCCTGACTCGCGCCCGGATTGCGCGCGATGGCGACGAAGAAGATGAACAGGTTTTTTCCAAGTCCGTAGGGCTCCATCTGGCGGGAGAGGTAGCCCCGCGCCGCCCGGTCGCTGTCGCCCAGATATTTGTTGGTGATATAAAACACGCCGCGCCTCCGCTTTCGTCATTCTCACTCCCTATTATATCGCCGCCGCAGCGAAAACGCAAGGGCGCGTTTTTTCTCCCTTTTCCACAAAGCGCGGGTACGGGGCTTGTGGAAAGCTCCAAACATGCAAAAAGGGCTTGCAATTCCGGGCAAGGGAAAATATAATTGCGATAGCAACGTTGCAAAAACAACAATTTTGCTGCCGGGTCGACGGGTCCGGCGCAAAAAGGAGAGAAAAAGTATGCAAACGGGTATGCTCATCGTCTGCTTCGCCGCCCTCGTCGTGGCGGTCGCCGTCAGCATCAGGTTCAGCGTCAACGTCGGCATCGTGTCTTACGCGCTGGCGTTTCTGGTCGGCGGCTTCGGCCTCGGACTCCCCGCAAACACCATCGTCGGTTATTTCCCCGTGTCCCTGTTCTTCCAGCTCATGGTCATCACGCTGTTTTACGGCTTCGCCGTCAGCAACGGGACGATGCAGAAGATCGCGGACAACGCGGTCTATCTCTGCCGCAATCGCTCCGCGCTCGTGCCGTGGGTGATCTTCCTCGTGGCGTTCGTGCTCTGCGCCATCGGCTGCCCGCCTCCGGGCATCGGCGCGGCGCTCGTCGCGCTGAGCGTCGCCGTGCAGAAGCGCACGGGGATGAAGTATTATATGGCGATCTCCTTCAACACCTTCGGCGCGATGGCGGGCGGCTTTATGCCCCTCGGTCTGTTCAGCACCATCACGAAGGGTCTCATCATCAACGTCGGCGGCGCGGAGCCCGCGGCGGCTGCGGCGATGATGAGCAAGATCTCGCTGTTTATGGTCCTCTTCGAGCTGGCGTGCGCCATCGCGATCTATCTCTGGGGTCGCGGCTACCGCTCCGTGAAGATGGACTTTGAAAAGCCCGAGCCCTTCACGAAAAAGCAGCGCCAGACGCTCGTCATCATCGCCGCCGTGCTCGTGCTGCTGGTCGTTCCCGCGGCGCTCAAGCCCGTCGTTCCCTTCTTCAAGACCTTCACGAGCTATGTCGGCATCATCTCCCTGTCCTGCATCGGCGCGCTGCTCTGCTCCGCGCTGAAGCTCGCCGACGAGCGCGAGGTCATCCGCAAGAACATCCCGTGGTCCCTGCTCTTTATGATCGCGGGCGCCGTTTCCCTCATCAACGTCATGAATCAGGCGGGACTCACCGAGTTCATCTCCGGCATGTTCACCGAGGGCATGGGCACCGTCGTCGAGGCGCTGCTGTTCTGCCTGCTCGCCGGCTGCCTGAGCTTTTTCGTGGACAGCACGGGCGTTGTGCTCCCGCTGTTCATCCCCGTCGCCTTCCGCGTCGGCGGCGGCAGCCCGATCACCGCGCTCTACATCGCCGCGCTCTGCGCCGGCGCTTACGCGGCGGGCAACTGCCCGCTTTCCACCGGCGGCTCGCTCATGATGAGTCAGGTGGAGGACAGCCAGCGACAGAAGGTGTTCTATCAGGTCTGGATCGGCGCGTTCGCAACGCTCGGCATCGCCCTGATCCTGACGCTCGTGGGCGCGGTCCTGCCCTGGTGAGCATAGGAGGAAGCTATGGAGAAAAAACGCACGACCCTTGGGCTCGACCTTGAGCGGATGAAGGGCTTCGATTACGACAACTACGACCCCGCGCGGCTGCCCAAGCTGCCGCCGGAGGAGGGCCGGCTCTGGTATTCCGGGTTCTATTACCGCGGCCGCGGCGAGGTCGCGCCGGAGCTCCGCGCCGCCGTCGCCCCCGGACGCACGATGGACCCGGCGAAGGCGCTGCTGCCGGGCAATTTGGACGCGCTGATGGCTCCCGGTCACGTCGAGGGAGACCTCGGCTACTGCCTGCTCCCCGGCGGCGCGGGCTACGGCTCCATCTACTGCGCGCTGCCGGAGGTCACGC
Organism: Pseudobutyrivibrio sp.; assembly: GCA_963605115.1. Lineage (GTDB taxonomy): Bacteria > Bacillota > Clostridia > Oscillospirales > Oscillospiraceae > SVKR01. The sequence goes on from CAVCTM010000066.1 coordinate 11,135, forward strand.
TGGACATGTATAAGTGGTACAAGCGGCTGCGCATGGTGGACAAGCTGTCCTACAAGATCTGGTATCCGGGCTCCCACCTTTCGGAGATCAACGGCGTCACGATCGAGGACGTCGGCTTCGGACCGGAGACCTTCCATGTCGAGCCCGGTCTGGACTGGAAAGCCCTCGGCTTTACCTGCAATCCCCGCGAGCGCGACCCGCAGTTTGCCGGGCTCATCGGCGGCAACAGCTGGATCGAGAACATCGACCCCGCCGTCGAGCGGCGCGCCATGCTGCTGTTCCACTATATCCGCACCCTCCCGACCGGCGGCATCGAGTTCCGCACCCACCTTTACACCGGGCTTTTCGCCCGGAACGGCGGCTGGGAAACCGTGCAGGACCTCGACCCCGCCGTCTGCCTCGAAGCCACGCGCCGCATGGCAGCCCACTGCGTCTATGAGCGCGCCAACATCAACAATTTCCTTCCTGAGCTCTACGAAAAGATGAAGGACCAGCCCCTCGCCAAGCCGGAGTTTGTAGACGAAGGACTCGCACTGAAGGAGTGAGATAAGCAAAAGAGAGACCGCCGAAAGGCGGTCTCTCTTTTTACACATACACCCCGGCGCGGACAAAGACCCGCCCTTTTC
>CAVCTM010000067.1:0-11396 GCA_963605115.1 Pseudobutyrivibrio sp.
GACGTCGATGCTGCGGCCGTCCCAGACCGGGGCGTTGACGTCGCCCTTGTCGGGGGTATCAACGTTCTTTTTCCCGACCGCGATGGCGACGGTCAGCTCTTCCGTCACCGTGGTGCTGAAGCTGTAGGTCGCCGTGGCCGCCGTCACGTTGGTGCTGTACTGAACAGCCTGTCCGTTCAGGGTCCAGCCGCTGATCTCATACTCTTTTGCGATGACAAGCTCCCAGCTCACGTCGGCATTCTCCGCGATCGTCAGGGTCTCGCCGCTGGCGGCGGTCTGGCCGTTGATCGTAAGAACGGCGTTCGACTCCTCCGGCGCGGTAAGGGTCGTAGTGACTGCGTAAGTCATCGTGCCCGTCTGCCACGCGAGGATCGGGTAGCCGCCGTTGATGGGCTCGCTGCCGTCGGCGCGGAAGGCGCTGCCCAGCGCGGTGAGCATAGCTTCAGCCTTCAACTCATCCGCCGTCTTGCTCTCGCCGTAAGCGACGCTGCCGTCGGCGGGGACGGGGGTGATCTCCTGGTAATAGCAATTCGTGACCGTGACAACAGCGCCGTCGAGAACATCGTCCACGATCTGACCGAGGTTATACTTCTCGATATCGCTGCTGTAGTTGCCCGACTCGCCGAGGCGGTGGCAGGAGATGGCACCGGTGGTGTAGCAGTTGGAAATGCTGACCTTGCCCTTGCTCAGGATCCGGGCGAGGATGCCGGAGCCGTAGCCGGTCGCGCCGCCTGCGCCGCGCAGACCGTCGATCTTACCCGTGTTGTAGCAATCGGAGATCGTCAGCGTCGAGCCGTCGAAGGTGCCGACGATGCCGCCGCTGGAGAGGTCGCTCGCGATCGCGCCGGTGTTGACGCAGCCGGTGATCACGGCGTCATCAACGCTGCCGGCGACCCCGCCGCCGCCGGAGAAGTGGTGGCTGGCCTTGTTCCAGCAGTTTTCGAGGACGATCGGACCGTAAGCCAGGCCGATAATGCCGCCGGCACAGCCGCGGTCCGTGCTGATAGACGCCTCGTTGACACAGCCGGAGATGGTCGTGGTCGCGTCGGAGTCCTTCAGCGTCTGACCCACGATGCCGCCCACGCCAAGACTGTGGCCGCGCAGGATGATCTGCGCGCGGTTGGTGCAGTTGCGCACGGTGCAGCCGTCGGAGGTGCCGACGATGCCGCCCACGCCGTAACCGCCGCCCTCCGTGGAGGTCACAGTGCCCTCAACGGTGAGGTTTTCGATGACGGCGTTCGTCGCGGTAATGAACAGACCGCCGAGCTTCTGCGCGGAGATCGCGCCGGAAACGGTGTGACCCGCGCCGTCGAAGTGCCCGCTGAAGGCGGCGAAGGGCTGCCAGCCCTCGGCTTCGTCCACGTTGACGTCCGCCGTCAGGCGCAGGTTCGCGCCTGCGGCGTTCTGTGCCGCCCATGCCAGCTGTGCAGCGCTGGAGATCTCATAATAGCCGTCATCGCTGACCGGCGGCATATCCGCGGCGGGAGCCAGCGTGCCGAAGAGATAGACCGCAGGGACAGAGGCGGTGAAGCTGACGCTGCTGCCCTCCACGGCGGCGGTGCAGCGGCGCACAGTGGCGCTGCCTGCCTGCCAGAGCTCGACTTCCGGCTCCGCCACGTTCCGGAGGGTAATGGCAGCCTCCAGATTGCCGATGGGCAGTGCATTGCCGTCCGCACCCAGCAGCTCCAACGCATAGGCGGCTTTTGCCTCACCGGAAAGCTTGCCGTCAGTGAGGACGGAGGCGTCGGTCTCCGTTTTGCTGGAAAGGCGAAGCGTCAGGCTGTCCTGCCTCAGCAGGCTCAGCTTTTCGATCCCGGCGCGATCCAGACACAGATCGCCCAGCGGCGTAAGAAGCTTCAGCCCGCCGATCTCCGTCGTGTCCGCAATGCTCATCAGGCTGTTGCCGTTCAGCATAGCGGTGAGGACCGCACCGCTGGTCTCGGCGTCGGAAGCGTCAAGGACCAGAGCTCCGTCCTCCACGCGCAGTGCGCCCGCAGCGCCCGCCTCCGGCAGCCGCTCACCCGTCAGCGAAAGCGTCAGCCCCTCGCCGGTCGCCTCGGCGTTCAGCGTCATGGGCGACTTGCCGTAAACCGCCGTGACGGTGGCATCCTGCGCGGGCATATCGAATTTCCAGTGATAGGTCTGGGTCGCGGAGGCATAGACCGTATCTGTGATGGGTACCGGCTCGCCGCCGGCGACCTGCCATGTCAGGGACAGCAGCACATAGCCGTCGTCCGCTGCCTCGTTGAGACTGACCCACTGTCCCTCGTATGCCTGCCCGTTAGAGGGGTCGCGAAGCGAAAGCGTGCCGTGCTCCGGCTCGACCACCGTGACGGTGTGGAGGGGTTTGTTCTCGGTCGTCAGTGTCACCAGAACGGAATAGTCCGGCATGGTGAAAGAATAATAGCCGTCCTGATCCTTCGCCAGCTCCGTCTCGTCGCCGCCCGCGGCGGGAGAAACGGTCACTTTGCTGACGTAGTAGGCCTTGTTGGAGTCCTGCGCGGGCGTGACGTCAAAGCGCACCGTTTCCCCTGCCTTGTGGATCGGGAAGCCCAGATTGGCAGTCGTGTTGGCGGTGTTCACGCCGACGACTTTGCCGGTGACCAGCAGCGAGCCGTCGGGCGGCTCCTCGTACCACTGCCAGCTGGAGCTTGACTCGTCAAAAAGCAGATAGCCCACCTGCTTATTGAAGCGGAACAGGGCATGGAAGTTCAAATCGTCGGCGCCCGCCGGGAGCGTCGGCATTTCGGTGCAGTCGACGGCGTAGTCGGCATCCGCGCAGTCAAAGACATTCCCCTGCAAGAGCGTGACCTTCGCGCAATTGGTCCACTTAAGCTGGACGGTGTTGCCGTTATTGCGGAAGGTCGTATTGGAGATGCGGACATTCATGTCCGTGGCCTTGGAATCGCTGATATAGACGACCGTGCTTTGGGCGACCGACGACGTGTTGTTTTCAAACGTGCAATTGTCCATAAGGAACGAGCCGCTCTTGTTGCTGAATGTCAGCAGGTAGGACGAAAAGCTGCCGTTTACGACCTGGACGTTCCGCAGTGTCAGATTGCCTTTGGTGAAGAGTATCAGCTGCTGCGACGCTTTGATCCCGCCGCCGTCGACGGTCAGGTTTTCCAGCGTGACTTGCTGAAGCGCCGCGTCATTGCCCCAGAGCGTTCTGGATTTCGCCAGCGTGTCCGGACCTCGCAGGATGCGCGCGCCCTCACCGCCGACGAGCTTGACATAGCCGGTAAAACGGATCGAGGCGTTGACAGTCACCGTGCCCCGGACCTCCACGGTCAGCGGGTTTTCCTCCGTATAGGCGGAGCCGTCAAGAGTCAGGTCCTCGTTGATGACCTTGCCGTCCTCCCAGACGGCATTCTCATCCGCGCTGGCTGTCATCGGCACGCCCGCGAAGAGGGAGAGCACCAGACAGAGCGAGAGCAGAAAACTCAAAATTTTTCTTGCTTTCATTTTCAATTCCTTTCTTTTTTTATCTCAGAACGCCGACCGTGCGGCATTTTCTGCATAAAAAGCCCCCAAAGGGGATCTACGCCGTATCGAGACATCATCGTTTCGGGACGAAAGTCCCGAAACAGCGAGAGGGCGCCCTCTCGCGCGAATGATTCAATAAAAAAGCCCTTATGCATGAGAGCATAAGGGTAAAAAAATCCCGCATTTACAGCTCTCTTCAAACAAAGGAAGACGAACAGGGTTTCCCCCGCCGCCCCGGACCCGCAAAAGCAGGTCGGCCGGGACCTCATACGCAAAGCGCTGCAGCGATCTCCGGCTTTGAGCTCTATTTCCAGTTGCTGCCATTGTACGACAAGATTTTGAGGATGTCAAGGGGACGTTTTTTCGGCGCGTCCGCGGTTGTGCGTATAATAAGGGTGCTACCGGTCCGACCGGTCCGACCGGTCCCACGGGACCTGCGGGGACCGTGACGCCGGCGGCTGCCGTTGCGGACACGACGGAGACGGGCGAGACCGCGGAGCAGTTCAACGCGCTGCTCGCGAATCTGCGCGCGGCGGGTCTGCTCGCGACCTGAGCGGAGCGGCGGCATGGCGGTCCACCGCATTTACGTTTACGCGATATGCAAAAACGAGGCGGCGTTCGCGCGCCGCTGGATGGCGAGCATGGCGGAAGCCGACGGCGTTTTCGTGCTGGACACCGGCTCGACGGACGGCACGGCGGAGCTGCTCCGCAGCCTCGGCGCGGACGTGGAGACCGAGGCCATCGCGCCGTGGCGCTTCGACGAAGCGCGCAACCGCTCGCTCGCGCGCGTGCCCGCGGACGCGGACCTCTGCGTCTGCACGGACCTCGACGAGGTGTTCCGCCCCGGCTGGCGCGCCGGATTTGAAGCCGCGCTGGACACCGGCGCGCGGCGGCTGCGCTACCGCTACGTCTGGAGCTATCTCCCGGACGGGCGCGAGGGCATCGTGTTCCTGAGCGACAAAGCCCACCCGCGGCGCGGCTGGCGCTGGACCGGCGCGGTCCACGAGGTGCTGCGCTGCTCTGGTGCGGAGCCGTCGGCGGCGGTCGCCGAGGGCGTGCAGCTCGACCATCTGCCCGACCCGGCAAAGTCGCGCGGGCAGTATCTCCCGCTGCTGGAGCTCGCCGTTTCGGAGGAGCCGGAAAACGACCGGAATATGCACTATCTCGGCAGGGAGTATCTCTTCCGCCGCCGCTGGCACGAGTGTGAGGAGACGCTGCTGCGCCACCTCGCGCTGCCGACGGCGGTCTGGCGCGACGAGCGCTGCGCCTCGATGCGCTATTTAGCGCGCGCCGTGCTCGCGCAGGGCAGACCGCAGGACGCGGAGAGCTGGCTGCTCCGCGCCGCGGCGGAGGCGCCGTGGCTGCGCGAGCCGTGGCTGGACTATTCCGTCCTTGCAGCCGAGCGCGGGGACTGGGGCGGCTCGCTCTGGGCTGCCGAGCGCGCGCTCGCCGTCACGGAGCGGCGGCTGACTTACCTGACAGACTCGGAGAGCTGGGGCGCAAAGCCCCACGACCTCGCCGCCGTCGCCGCCTACAACCTCGGCGCATGGCAGACCGCCCTCGCCCACGGCCGCGCCGCCCTCACCCTCGCCCCCGAGGACCCGCGGCTGAAGCGGAATCTGGCATTTTACGAGGAGAAAGCAAAATGAAAAGCCGCCGGGAGCGCGTCTGCGCTCCCGGCGGTGATTTCCTCTTGAATTATCGGACCGGATATGCTATGATGCTCCTGCGACACAAAGTGGATATGATGCCCCGGAGAGCGTGCGTTTTTTTGCTATGGTAAAAACGCAGGCTCAGTTTTCGCGTGCTCTTTGGGGTAACGGAACTTTGTGTCGCAGCAATGGAGCTATGCGTTTTTCGGTGTGCAGCTTCGTTGAAGCTGCACACTTTTTTGCTTTTTGGAAAACGTGTGGCTCTCCTTGCGGAAGAGAAGAAATGATTTTGTCTGGAAAGGAAAAAGCTATGAAAAAAACACTTCCCCTGCTTCTGGCGCTTGCAGCCTGTCTGTCCCTGTGTGCGTGCGGTGCCGAAAAAGTGCCGTCAGTCCCCGCGGAAACGCCCGCTCCAGCGGAAACCGTGACCCCGACGGAAGAAATCACGCCCGCCTCCATCATCCGGAACGCGGAGCTTCAATACCCTGCGTCGAATGAGCTGTTCAAGTATAATGTCTATGATACCTACGTGGAGATCACCGAATACATCGGCGAAACGGAGGCTGATGTTGTTACCGTTCCGGGGCAGTTGGAGGGTCTCCCGGTATATACCGTTAAATACGATGCGCTGGATAACTGCCGCGCAGATACCATCGTTTTCGAGGAGGGAATCTACGAGATTTCCTGCGAAATCAGCAATTCCGTTCACGTCGTCCTGCCGTCCACGCTCTCTTTCATAGAACACGGCACGTTCAAAAACGCATTTAAGCTGGAATCGGTCATAATTCCTGAGGGCGTCGGCGGAATCGGTTCCAAGGCTTTTGAGCATTGCAGCGCACTGAAGGAGATAACGATCCCCTCCACAGTGACATGGCTTTCCAGCGAAGCATTTGCCTTTTGCACCGCGCTGGAAACGGTCAGCCTGCCGGAGAGTCTGCGCATCATCGACAAAAGAGCATTTACAGGCTGTCAATCCCTGAAAACCCTGCAAATTCCGTCTACGGTGCAAGAAATCAGAACAAGCGCATTTTCGAGCAGCGGTCTGGAAAGTCTGGAAATCCCGGAAACCGTCCAGACGGTCGGAGCCGGGCTTTTTACCGGATGCAGCGAGCTGAAGGCGTTGACAGTCTATAACGCCGAGCTGGAAATTGAACCGGCGGAGGGCTACGATTTTTCTATCCTTTTCTCCCAATGCAGCCCCAAGCTGGTGGTCCGCGGCAAAGCCGGCTCCAGCATTGCAAAGCAGTGCGCGCGGGAAAACATTTTCTTTGAAGTCATAGAATAAGCCGGAGCCAGGTGTCCGTTTGGGCCCGGATTCTGCAAACCGAAAAAGCCGCCGGGAGCGCTTTTGCGCTCCCGGCGGTGGTCTTTTCTTTGGGCTTGGTCATCCGTCTCTGTCCCAGCAGGTCTTTTTATCTTCCTCAGTAATCGTCCGAATGACACGGCAGGGGTTGCCGACTGCCACGGAATTATCCGGGATGTCTCTGACAACGACGCTCCCGCCGCCGATGACGACATTGCTTCCGATCGTGACGCCGGGCATAACCTGGACCCCCGCACCGATCCACACATTGTCGCCGACGGTGATCGGATAGGCATATTCCAGCCCACGGTTCCGGCGCTCGAAATCAATCGGATGTCCCGCCGTGTGGAATCCGCAGTCTGGTGCGACAAACACATTGTCGCCGAATTTAACTCTTGCCGCGTCAAGAATGACCGTGTTGTGATTTGCAAAGAAGTTTTTTCCGATCTCGATGTTCCAGCCATAATCGCACCAGAACGGGGCGATTATGCGGAACGCGCCGTCCGTTTTGCCCAGAAGCCTTTCCATAAGCGCCCGCTGCCCCTCTTCATCGGAGGGACACAGCTGATTATACTGATGGCAGATATCTTTTGCCGCAGCTCTTTCCTCCGCTAAGGCTCCGTCATTATTGGCGTCATAGAGCATCTGCCTCTGCATCTTTTCTTTTTCCGTCATTTTATTCAGCCCTCTTTCCCCCCCATCACGGCGAAACTTCCTCGATCAGCCCGCTTATCCCGCGTTCCTTGAGGATATCCTTATAATACGCGAGCTCATCCATGATAAGCGCGTCGATGGCGGACATGCCGAGCTTTTCCACCGGGGCGCGGTCGTCGGTCAGGAGACAGCCGCCGGAGGTGTAGGGCGTGAGGGCGTCCTGCACTTTGCCGAGGAGGGCGCGGAGGTCGGCGTCCTCTACGGCTTCGGTTTTTTCGGAAAACGCCGCAAACACATCCGTCTCCGCGGCGAAGAGCTCGCGGTTCGTCGTGTAAGGCACGTCCGCGGTCTGCACGTAGGGGAACACGGCGGAGATCGTGTCCGCGAGATAGGCATTGATGCCGTTGGGTCCGTCCGTGCGCATATTCATATTCACGACCATCACGCCGCCCGGCGCGAGGTGGCTGCGGACGAGCTCGAAAAACTCCACGGAGCTCATCTGGAACGGGATCGTGATGTCCTGATAGGCGTCCACCATAATGACGTCGTACCGCTCGCGGCTGACGTTCAGAAACGCCCTGCCGTCATAGGTCGTCACCGGGATGGACTCCGGCAGGTCGAAGTATTCGCGGGCGAGCACCGTGATCTTCTCGTCGATCTCGACGCCTTCGGGCCGGGCGGAGGGGAAATACTCCGCGCACTGCACGGCAAAGGTGCCGGTCCCCATGCCGAGGATGAGGATACGTGTCTCGTCCCGCTCCGCAGCCCCGGCGAGGACGGGCGCGGCGAGCGCATAGTCATAGTAGCGCCCCGTGAGCCCGCCGCCCTTATGCTTCACGGACTGGACGCCGAAGAGCACGTTCGTCGAGAGCGCGATGTCCTCGCCCTCGTCGCGGACCTGAAGATAGTTATAGACGCTCTCGCCCTCGTAGACGAGCCCCGTCTCCCAGAAGGCGAAGCCGTTCACCGTGGCAAAAAAGCTGAACACGGCGAAGAGCACGGCGGCAATCACGCAGCGCAGCGCCTTCCGGCGGGTGCTGATGAAATAGATGAGTGCAAGGACGAGCAGCACGCCGGAGAAGATGAGGAAGGTCACCGCCGTGCCGACCGCGGGGATGGAGACAAAGGTCGGCACAAAGGTGCCGATGATGCTGCCGATGGTATTGAAGGCGTTCAGCCGCCCGACCACGCGGCCGGAGTCGTCGAGGCTGTCCACCGTATACTTCACGAGCGAGGGGGTCGTTGTGCCGAGCAGGAAGAGCGGGAACACGAAGATGACGATGCAGGCGAGAAAGCCCGCCCAGATCAGAAAGCCGCTGCTGACCGTCACGACGAGGAGCCCCGAAATGCCGAGGATGACATATTTGCCGAGGAACGGGATCGCGGCGATCCAGACCGCGGCGACGAGCAGCCGGAGATAGAGCTTGTCCGGGTTCGGGTCCCGGTCCGCGCTGCGCCCGCCGTAGAGGTTTCCGAGCGCCATGGCGATCATGATCGTGCCGATGATGATGGTCCAGACGATCTGGCTGGAGCTGAAATAGGGCGCCAGCAGCCGGCTCGCGCCGAGCTCCACCGCCATCAGCGACATGCCGGCGAAAAACTCGGTCATATAGAGATAGAGCTTATTTTTCAAAACGCCTGCGTGCATTTCCGTTCCTCCCTTTTTGCTGCTCGTTATTCTAACACACTCTCTCAAATTTGTACAGTGTGACAAAAAAATTACGATCCAAGCGTTGCATTGGGTAACAGCGCATAGTATAATGGTCTCGGTTTGGAAAAACTACAGTTTGAACGTCTGATTTCAAGAAAAACGGAGGTCAAAACGATGGCAGAAAAAATCCTGAGTGAGGAGGAGCTGCGGCTCCTCGACAAATGGTGGCGCGCGGCGAACTATCTCTCCGCCTGCCAGCTCTATCTTCTGGATAACCCGCTGCTGACCGAGCCGCTGACGCGCGAGCAGGTCAAGCACAAGATCGTGGGTCACTGGGGCACCGTTCCGGGCCAGAACTTTATCTATACGCACTTAAACCGCATCATCAACAAGCATGACGCGGATATGATCTACATCTCCGGTCCCGGTCACGGCGGAAACGCCATGGTCGCGCAGGACTGGCTGGACGGCAGCTACAGTGAGGTGTATCCCAACGTCGGGCAGGACATCGACGGGCTGAAGAAGCTCTTCAAGCAGTTCTCCTTCCCCGGCGGCATCTCCAGCCACGTCGCGCCGGAGACGCCGGGCAGCATCCATGAGGGCGGCGAGCTCGGCTATTCCCTTGTCCACGCCTTCGGCGCGGTGCTCGATAACCCGGACCTGATCGCCGCCTGCGTCGTGGGCGACGGCGAGGCGGAGACCGGTCCGCTCGCCACCGGCTGGCAGAGCAGCAAGTTCATCAACCCCGCGCGCGACGGCGCGGTGCTGCCGATCCTGCACTTAAACGGCTACAAGATCGCGAACCCGACCGTTCTCGCCCGCACGAGCGACGAGGATCTGCAAAAATATTTCGAGGGTCTCGGCTATGAGCCCATCTTCGTCGAGGGCAGCGATCCGGCGGCGATGCATGAGGCGATGGCGGAAGCGCTGGAGCGCTGCTGCGCCGGCATCCGCGCCATTCAGTCCGCGGCGCGTGCCGGGGCGCGCGAGCATAGCAAGTGGCCCATGATCGTCCTGCGCACGCCGAAGGGCTGGACGGGTCCGAAGGTCGTGGACGGCAAGGCGGTGGAGGGCACGTTCCGCGCCCATCAGGTGCCGATCGATATGTCCAAGCCGGAGCATCTCGCGCAGGTGGAAGCGTGGCTGCACAGCTATAAGCCGGAGGAGCTTTTCACCCCGGAGGGCGCACCGGCGGACGATCTGCGCGCCTTCGCGCCGCGCGGTCAGCGCCGCATGGGTGCAAACCCGCACACAAACGGCGGTCTGCTCCTGCGCGATCTGAAGCTCCCCGATTACCGCGGCTACGCGCTCGACGTTCCCCACCCCGGCGCGGTCATGGCGCAGGATATGATGGAGCTCGGCGCCTTCGTGCGCGACATTGTGAAGCTCAACCCCGATAATTTCCGCGTGTTCGGACCCGACGAGACGATGAGCAACCGCCTGAACCACGTTTTTGAGGTCACGGACCGCGCATGGGACGGCAAGACGGTCGAGGGCGACGAATACCTCTCCCCCGACGGGCGCATTATGGACTCCATGCTCTCCGAGCACTGCTGCGAGGGCTGGCTGGAGGGCTATCTTCTGACCGGACGCCACGGCTTTTTCAACAGCTACGAGGCGTTCATCCGCATCGTGGACTCCATGGCGAGCCAGCACGCCAAATGGCTGAAGGTGACGAGCCAGCTGCCGTGGCGCGCCAAGATCGCCTCGCTGAACTATATCCTCTCCTCCAACGTCTGGCAGCAGGACCACAACGGCTACACGCATCAGGACCCCGGCTTTATCGACCATCTGGTGAACAAGAAAGCGGACATCACGCGCGTCTATCTCCCGCCGGACACGAACTGCCTGCTCAGCGTGTTCGACCACTGCATCCGCAGCCGCAACTATATCAACGTCATGGTCACGAGCAAGCACCCGCGTCCCCAGTGGCTGACGATGGAGCAGGCGGTCAAGCACTGCACGCAGGGCATCGGCATCTGGGACTGGGCGAGCAACGACGCCGGCATGGAGCCGGATATCGTCATGGCGTGCTGCGGCGACGCGCCGACGCTTGAGACGCTCGCGGCGGTCTCCATCCTGCGCAAGGCGCTGCCGGAGCTGCGCATCCGCGTCGTGAACGTCGTGGACCTCATGCGGCTTCAGGACCGCACGCAGCACCCCCACGGTCTGCGGCAGGACGACTACGACCTGCTGTTCACGCAGAATAAGCCCATTCTGTTCGCTTACCACGGCTACCCGTCCCTCATCCACGAGCTGACTTACCGCCGTCACAATAAGAATATGCATGTCCGCGGCTATATCGAAGAGGGCACGATCACGACGCCCTTCGATATGCGCGTGCAAAATAACCTCGATCGCTTCCACCTCGTCGCGGACGTCGTGAAGCTCGTGCCGAGCCTCGGCAACCGCGCCGCGGGACTTGCGCAGGCGATGAACGACAAGCTCGTGGAGCACAAGCAGTATATCCGCGCCTACGGCGTCGACCTGCCGGAAGTTGAGAATTGGAAGTGGGACCTTTAAGAGTCAAATGAGAGAACGCCTTTGGCGTTCTCTCATTTGAGAAAGATTCGCTCCGCTCAGCGCACGCCCCTTCGGGGCGCACGTTCCCTCCGCGCAGAGAATTTTTCGGCACGCGCGTGTCGCGCCG
>CAVCTM010000068.1:0-10884 GCA_963605115.1 Pseudobutyrivibrio sp.
CCCTCCAGTCAGCGCTGCGCGCTGACAGCCTCCCTTGCACAGGGAGGCCTTTAAAATCGGCGTCTCTTCGCTCGAACAAGTTTTTTGCAGATCGAAAAGCGCCGCGGAAAAGTCTTCCCGCGGCGTTTTCCCTCTTTATACGCTGTCCGGACGGCACATCCGCCCCGTGTGGTCCATCACATAGTCGCCGGTCAGCAGTATCTCGCTCACGGGCACGATGCGGTAGCCGTTTGCGAGCAGCCACTCGACGATCCCCGGCAGCGCCTCCGGCGTGTGCTTCGCCGCATTGTGGAACAGCACGATGCTCCCGCTCTCGACTCCGCTCGTCACCCGCTGCGTGATCTCGGCGGCGGAGAGGTCCTTCCAGTCGAGGGAGTCCACGTCCCACTGGATCGTGTAAAAGCCCATCGCCTCGGCGGTGGAGATGACCGTGTCGTTATACTCGCCGTAGGGCGCGCGGAAGAGTGTCGGGCGCACGCCGGTGACGGCTTCTATCTTGTCGCAGCCGCGGTTCAGGTTGTCGCGGATCTGTTCGGGCGAGAGGCTGTTGAAGTGGGCATGGTCGTCCGAGTGGGTCATCACCTCGTGCCCGGCGTCGTGGAGCGCCTTGACGGACTCCGGGTATTTCTCCGCCCACGCGCCGACGACGAAGAACGTCGCCTTCACGCCGTAAGAGCCCAGAATGTCGATGAGCTGCTGGGTGTCCTCGTTGCCCCACGCGGCATCGAAGGTCAGCGAGACGCACTTGTCGTCGCGCTGCACGCAGTAGACCGGCAGCTTCTTCGTCGCGGCGGACGCGCTCGTCACCGCGCTCACGGCGGAGACGCTCAGAAGTATGGCAGCCGCGGCAAACGCCAGCAGCACGCTCCCCGCGACCGCCCGGTTCGTTCCTTTTCCCTTGAACATAACGGCAGGACCTCCATTCCTTTTTCGGTACAAACCTTACCATCGGTTGACAAGGAGCAACGCGGTTTTTCGGGACGGATTCGGTGCCTGACCGCGTTATCCTCGTCGCTGGGCGCCAGCCCAGCTTCCTCGTCTGCCTTGTCAGGCGCCAAATCCGCTCCTGAAAAACTCCGAGGGACCCTCCGGCGGGCAATAATCGCCGCCAAGGACGAGGACGCCGCCAGCGGTGATTTGTGCCGCCGGAGGGCGCGTTTCCCCTTGTCAACTGATGGTATGCCGGAACGAGAGGAAAAATGAACGCCCCTCCCGACGCGCCATATACTGTTTTGAGGGGGCAGCACCCTGCCCCCGGAGCTTTTTCTCAAGGAGGATGACTATGGCTGATAATTGCAGAGAAAGCCGCGGCGACGGCTGCGGCATGAATATCGTCCGGCCCAGCGACCGCGCCGCCGGCTGCGGCTGTCCCGTGAGCTGCTTCTGCTGTCCCACGCTCGTCGCCGGTCCGACCGGTCCCACGGGTCCCGCGGGCGCGACCGGCGCAGTGGGTGCCACGGGTGCGACGGGTCCCACCGGACCCACCGGCGCGGCGGGCGCAACGGGTCCCGCCGGTGCAACGGGCGCGACCGGCACCGTCGGCGCAACCGGTCCGATCGGTCCGACGGGTCCGACGGGTCCGACCGGACCGATCGGTGAGACCGGCGCAACGGGCGCGACAGGTCCCGCCGGACCCACCGGCGCTACCGGCGCTACCGGTGCAACAGGTCCCGCTGGCGAAGCCGGCGCTACCGGCGCAACAGGTCCCACTGGTCCTACCGGTCCTACCGGCCCTACCGGCGAAGCCGGCGCGACAGGCCCCACCGGACCCACCGGCGCTACTGGCGCTACCGGCGCAACAGGTCCCACTGGTCCTACCGGTCCTACCGGCGAAACCGGCGAGACCGGCGCTACCGGTCCCACCGGACCGCAGGGGCTTGTCGGCGCGGACGGACCTGAGGGTCCCACGGGTCCGACAGGTCCGCGTCCAACGGCACAACGAAAGTCTCACATAAGCGTAATGCCCTCCGGTTTCTACATAACCGGCTTCTGCTCTGTCGCCGCGGGCGCATTTTGATCGCTCTCAGCAAAATCAACGACGCGTTGATACTCGTCGGCAAAAGCGAAGTCTACCGTTATTCCTCCATTCTCATGGACCCAAACCGTTTTCACCAGCTCGACCAGAATACCGCGATTAAGGCTCTGGATATTTTGATGCTTCAGAAACGCCGTCAAATAAGGATCGTCCGCTCCGATACCGTTCTCAAGGACCAGCATTTCCTCTTTCAGGTAGGAAATGCTGGCTTCAAGCTGCTGTGTCTGTTCCGTCAGTTTGGGCTTTAGCCGTCGGTAGTCGTGATAGCTGACCTCGCCGCTCTTCCAATCGAGATACAAGCTGTCAGCTGCGTCATTGCACTGTGACAATCGTTTTTCCGCTTGTTTCAGCGACTGCGCGAGCCGCTTATTTTCCCGGTTGATCACGGGCGCATTGCGGATCCGTTCCATTTCATCCGCGAGCCCATCAACAAGGGCGATCTGCACTTGCAGCGCCGCCAAAACTGCCCTTTCCAGTTTGTCCTCCCGGATGGAATGCTTACTGCATACCCTTTTGTCGGTGTAGCTGCGGCAGGCATAGTAGGTCAGACCGCGGGAGGTCCTGCGATGCATGCTCCCTTTACAATCGGCACAGCGAATAAAGCCGGAAAACAGATGCACCTTCATTTCGCCGGGAGCCGTTTTTGCATTGCGTCCTTGCAGCGCCTGCGCTTTCTCAAAAGTCTCTTCGTCAATGATAGCCTCGTGCCTGCCGGGTACGATAAACCATTCATTTTCGGGAACATGAGTCTGCTTATGGACCTTGTAGCTTATGATACGATTTCGCCCCTGCACCATAGCTCCGGTATAGACTTCATTCTGTAATATCCCGCTGACCGTGCGGCTGCACCACAAGCCGTCGCTTGCTTCGGAATGGGGATTATGATATTTCATCCCGCTTCTCCTTTTGTAGGCTGCCGGATTCGGCTCGCCCATCTGGTTCAGCCTTTTCGCTATCCCCATTTTGCTGTACCCTTCGTCCAAAAACCAGTGATATATGCTTTTGACCACCTCGGCTGCGGCTTCGTCTACCAGCAGTCTGTTTTTATCATCGGGATCTTTTCTGTAGCCATAGGGAGCAAATGCCCCGATAAACTCTCCGCGTTCCCGCTTCATTCTGAAGGTCTTGCGGATCTCCTCGGAGGTTGCCGCGGCGAACTGCTCGTTAAACATTCCTCTGATCGGCACTTCCAATCCCGTCGCCGAATGCGGATCCGTGTAGGTATCAATAAACGGCGAACCGGTGCATATAAACCTCGTGCCATGAAGCGGAATGAACTCGTCCAAGAACTTTTGCTGGTCGGCAAGATTGCGGAAGCCTCTTGCAAGGGACTTGACAATGACGCAGTTTACTTTCTTGCTGACAATGCAGTTTTCGAGCCGTTTGAACTCCGGCCGATCCGTATCGGTACCTGTCAGTCCGTCATCGGCAAACACGTCCGTGATTTCGTATGTACCCGCCTCAAAATGGCTGCCTACATAATCTCTCAGGATCTTTTCCTGATTGATAACGCTTTCGCTTTCGTTCTCATTCTCATCCTCTTTGGACAAGCGGATATAAAGTCCGATTTTCCAGAACTGTTCTGTAGTGCTGTGCGCGGTCTCGTTTCTTCGTCTGCGCGGCATAATACCTCCTTCCCCTCTGCGATCCCGGCTTCATCGTGCTACTGTTGTTCCGCAATCGCAAAAAGACAGTTTCAGGGAAAACCACAGACTATTTCAAGCTCAGAAAGTAGGTGCGCAGAGCATCCTTCAGTGACCTTTCTTCTGCAACGAAGCGCACTCTTACCGGTGTATCACCGCAGAGAAAGCAATAGGGATCACCGACCTGATCGAAGAAGCTCTGCACCTTTGCCGCGGCTGGCAAAGAACTGTCAATGCGAATACCGCAAATATCTGCCAGTGCGCTGTGTTCCACCTGTGTGATGTCCCTGTTTTTCATCTGCTGAAGCTGAGACTTGTTCAAATCCATTCACTCCTCATCATTCTTGATCATAAAAATTCTATGTGCTCCAGCATACACGATATGAAAAAAAAGGCAAAACCGGACGGTTTTCCCGATAACGAAAGTGACTGCAACAGGCGCGTGGCGCTGTTTTATCGTCCTCCCGGACGCTCCTCCCGCTTGCCGCCGAACAAAACGGCGGTCCCCGGATCGGGTCTAAAAAACAAAATCTCCCGGCATGGCAAAGCCATCCGGGAGAAAAACGGGGTACGATTATGATCGCCAGTACATATAACGCCGGCAAAAGTTTCAAGCACGTGCTTGGGCGCAGCATTTCAAATGTGGGCATAAGCCAGCGGCAGTTTGCCGCAAGGTTTTCCTTATGCCTCCCCCGCCGCGGCGAGCTGGGCGGCGAGGAAATCGCGGATCTCCGGGTAAAGCGCCTCGGCGTTATCCTCCGTCAGCCAAAAACAGCGGCAGTTGGGATGGCTGCGCACCGCTTCGAGGAAGGGCACGTCCAGATCGCGCACGGCGGCGAGGACCGGGGTGTCCCCGTCCAGCCGCGCAAGGACCGCGGCGCAGAACGCCGGGGACTGGCTCTCCATAAAGCCGAGCTCGTCCATCAGGATGAGCGCCCCCCGCGGGCAGGGGGCGGCGAGACGCGGGGCGAAACGGTCAAAGCCGCCGGGCAGCTTCGTCGGTCTGCCCGCGACGCAGTAGCCCAGCAGGTTCTCCGGCGAGCGCTCGCGCGGCCCGCCCGCAGGGTAGATATAGATCGGCGCGCCGCGCTCGTCCGCGGTCAGCGCGTCCTCCTTAACGGTCTCAAAGCCAAAGACCGGCGCGTCCACCCCGTCGAGCAGCCGCCGGATGAGTGCGCTCTTCCCGGTCCCTTTCGGGGCGACGATCAGCGTGTGCATGGCATTTTCAGCCTCCTTTCCCCAAAGATCATACTACATATCCGCCGCCGCGTCAACGACCCGCCCCTTTGGGGGGCCCTTGTGCTCGACGATCCTGGCATCCGGGTAGTCCGCGGGGTCGACGGCGGTGAAGAGCAGCGTGGTGTCGCGCTCGTGCTTGTAGCGCTCCAGACGCTCCAAGAGCACGGCGCGCTCCGGGGCGTCGGGCGCGAGATGGCCCAACTGCTTATTCAGGCGCTGGAGCTTTTTCTGCGCCGCGCGGTGCTCGCGGGTCTCGGTGCAGAGATAGCAGGTTTCTTTATACTTATAAAGCTTCATTCGGTTCCTTCTTCTCTCTTTGAAAAATATCCCCCGGCTCGCGCCGGGGGATATTCGCTTGGATTTGGTATTTTGCTTTACTTCGCGAACTTCTCGATGAAGCGCATGAGGATGGTCGCGACCTCGGCGCGGGTGGCGTCGCCCTGCGGGACGATCGTCGTCTCGGTTCTGCCGAGGATGAGGCCCTCGGCGTTCGCCCATTCGAGCGCAGCCGTCGCCCAGCCGCTGATCTCGGCGTAGTCCGCGTAATCGCTCAGGGACTTGTCCGCGGTGGTGTCATACTGTTTCCACGTCGCGTAGCGCAGCAGGATCGTCGCCATCTGCTCGCGGGTCACGAGGTCGTTCGGACCGAACGTGCTGCCGTAGCCCTTGACGATCTCGTTCTCCGCCGCCCACGCGACAGCCTTGGCGTACCACTGCTCCGCGTCAACGTCGGTGAAGTCGGCAGACGCAGCCGTCTCCAGCTCACTCTCAAGACGGTACAGCACCGTCACGAGCATCCCGCGGGTCATCGTCATATTGGGGGCAAACTCGGTGTCGCTGACGCCGTTGAAGAGCTTGTTCTCGTAGGCGTAGCGGATCGCGTCGAGCGCCCAGTGGTCAGTGACATCGGTGAACGGAAGGTCAGTCTCGGTCTTGCCCGGCGTGACGGTCTCGCCGCTGGAGAGGTTGGTGACGGTAAAGCTCTCGCTCTCCGAATCCCACTTTGCCTCGAACTCCGTGCCGTTGACGGTGAGCGTGTGGTCCTCGCCGGTCATGTAGAGGTAGAGGTTCGGGTCCACGAGCTCCACCCAGTTATCAATGGTGTACTTGACGTCCACCTGATCCTGCTTCTCCAGCTTTTCGTTGACGAATGCCCACTGGTGGGTCGTGCCGGAGTAGATGAGCTCGCTGCCCTCCTTGACGGTGAACTCGCTGCCGCCCACGCCGCTGGTGTTCAGCACGAGCAGGTAGAGCGCGTCGCCGGCGGCGTTCACGACGTCGGCGGTAACCGCCTTGTTGCCGTGGATGCCGGCGCTTTCAACGCCCCAGTTGCCGATGGCGTTGAAGTCGATGAATGCGCGGATGGAGCCGCCGGAATAGATCAGCTTGCCGCCGTCGGCATCGTTGCCGGCGTCAAATCCGCCGCCGCCGATGGCGGAGCCGGACCAGTCCACATTGATGGAAACGGTGCTCTCGGCGTCCACATAGACGTTGGTGCCGCTGGACGCGCCGACATTGCCAGCCGCGCCGCCGATGGCCGCCGCGCGGGAATTCGCGATAAGGTTCAGTCTGCTGTTTTCGATGCGGATGTCGCCGGGGACCTGCGTACCGGCGTTTGCACCGGCGCCGATGCAGGCGCCCTGCTTGGTGTTCTTGAAGAACAGCTCCGCGTCGCGGATGATGATGGTGCCGTTGGTCTCGGCTGCCTGACCTTCGCCGCCCTTCGCGCCGCCGTTGCCGCCGATGCCGGCGCCCTGCTCGCGCTTATAGAAGTAAGCGGTGCCGCCGGAGACGGTCAGCTCCGCCCCGTCGGGAACGTGAATCATGGCGTAGCCGGTCGCGCCGGTGTCCTGATCGAGGACGGAAATGCCGGCGAAGCTCAGCTCGTTGCCCGTGCCCCTGAAGTTGATCATGTTGGTCATCTTCGGGTCGCCGCTGCCGCGGGTGTTGTGGATGCCGACATCCTGCAGCGTCAGCTTCACACCGGCGACGGAGCACTTGATGTAAAGGTCCTCATACGCGCTGGAGAGCGCGGTGCCGGCGCCGATGAGGGTGACGGGGTCGGTGGTGCTGACGGTCAGCACGCCGGTCGCGCCGTCACCGATGTAATAGGTGCCGCCGGCGCTGACGGTGTGGGTCTGGCCCTCGTTGCCGTCGCCGTAGATATACTGCACCTCAACCGGGCGGCTGGAGGCAGTCAGGCTGACGGAGACGGTTCCCGCCTTGGCGGTGAACTCGCGCTGGGTGCTGTTGTAGCCCTCGGCGCTGACGCTGTAGTTATACAGTGCGCCCTCGACCAGCGTGGCTCTGTAAACGCCGCTGGAGACCTCGAAAATCTCGATCTCGTTCCTGCCGTCGCTCAGGACGAGCGCCGCGTTCGCGGGGCTGAGCGCGAAGCGGACCTCGACGCCCTGCTGCATCTCGACGCGGACGGTCGGGGCGCTGCGGACGACAGAGAAGCTGCCCTTGTAGATGACATAGCCCTCCGCGGCGACGCGGTAGTAGTAGGTACCCGGCACGGCGAGATAAGTCCCGTCGGCTTCCGCGGTCATCGGGTCGCTGAGATCGGCGTTTGCGGAAACGGTGAGCTCATAGCTCGTCGGACCCACGACCTCGAAGGTGACGGCGCGCGGGGCGTCGTCCACTTCTTCGCTCTCCCACTGGAGCAGCGGGGTGCTGCCCTTGTTGACGCCGTTGGCGTCGTCCTTGTAGGACCCGCCGAGACTGCTTGCGGTGATGGTATCGCTGCTGGTGTAGCAGTTGGTCTTGGTGAGGATGCCGAGGCTCGCGATGCTCGTCTTGGAGAAACCGGAGTAGTTATTGCCGGTGTAGACTTCCTCGGTCGCGATCTCGCCCTTGCCGACGGTGGTCGTGTCGCCGTGGTCGGCGTCCTGACCGCTCTTGGTCAGCGTGCCGGTGTTGTAGCAGTTCGTCACGGTGACAAGGCCCTTGTTGTTCGCCATCGACTTCGCTTCGTCGTTGAAGGTCACGATGCCGGCGGCGGAGGGGACGGAATCCTGCTTGACGCCGACGGAGTCGGCTTTGATGTTGCCGGTGTTGTAGCAGTCGGTGATGGTAACGGTGCAGGCGCTGGTGGTGGAAGCGCGCGCAAGGATGCCCGCGGCGAGCGTGCCGAGCCAGTCGGCGTTCTCCGGGAGGTCGGAGACCTCCGTGGTGACGGCGCCGGAGTTGCGGCTGCGGGAGATGTTCACGGTCGCATACGCATCATAGAGGATGCCGGCTGCGTGGCCGTTGTGGGCGAAAATGCTGCCGTAGTTGCCGCAGTCGGCGATCTCCACGGCGGGGAGATCATAAAAGGTGTGGCCCCATGCGCGGTAGACAAGACCGGAAGCGCCGCCGTTTCTGCCGCAGTCCGTCGCGTTGACCGCGCCGTAGTTATGGCAGCCGATGAGCTTTGCGCCGTACTCAAGCGCGCCGACCATGCCGCTGGCGTAAGTCCCGTTGACCTCCGCCTCATTGATGCAGTTTTTGATGGTCGCGTTGTAGACATTCTTCGCCAGCGGAGCGGCGGTGGTATACGGCTCGTCGCTGGTGATCGTGCCGCTCAGGGAGACATTGCGCACCACGCCGTGCTTGACGGTACCGAACAGGCCCTTGCTGCCGCCGAGGGTGACGGTGTGGCTGCCGCCGTCAAAGACGCCATAGAAGTTTTCGATGCCGGTCCATTCGACGCTGCTGAGGTTGATGTCCGCCGTGAGCTTCACGACCGCGCCGACCGTAGTGAGCGGGTCGGCGTTCGCCGCCTTAGCGTAATCGAGCAGGTCCTCGGCGCTGTCGATGGAAACTGCATTGCTCTCATCGTCGCTGAACTCGGCGTAAACCTTCACCGCGCCCGTGGCGGGGGCGACGAGCTTTTCCGCAAAGCTGACGCGCTCCTTGCCGTCATCAACGGTGTAATAGAGCGCGGCGAGGTGATAGCCCTCCGACGGGAAGGCAAAAACGCTCACGGGCTGGTTGGCGCGCACGGGACCGGTGGAGCTGAGCTTCAGCTCTCCATTCTCGGTCGGCATGATCTCGATGGTGGGATAAGCGAGGAACTCGGCGCGGATGGTGATGTCGCCCTCCGGCATGATGAAGCGCCAGTACGCGGTGACGCCGGTGGTGTCCGCCGGGATCTCGACCCAGTTTTCCGGCTTGTCCTCCGCGCTGTTCAGCTTATACTTCAGGCTTGCGAGCGCGTAGTTGGTCTCCGGCGCGACGTTCACCGTTACCTGACGGCCCGCAAGGACGGTCTCGCTGGCGCTGATCGTGCCGCCGGCGCTGGAGCTCGTCTTGATGCTATACGGCTTCGCGCAGACGACCCACGCGGTCACGTCCGCATCCGGCATGGTGATCGTATCGCCGATGGTGCTCTTCTCCACGACCTCGCCGGTCGCCGGATCGGTGTAGGTGTAGTGGAGTTCGGAGAACTGATAGCCCTCCTCCGGCGTCGCCGTAGCGTGCGGATAGCGGCCGGGGAGATAGCCCGTCTGGTCGAACACGACGGAGCCATGGACGTTTTTGCTCTCGTCCACCGTCACCTTGCGGCTGACGGCGAACACCGGGGTCACGGTGATGTTGTCGCCGGGCATCTTGATTTTGCCGTTCGTGCTCTTTCCGCTGCTGCCGCCCCACTCGCCGGTGTACTGGAGCTCGGAGAGCGCATAGCCCTCGTCGGCGGTGACGGTCTCAAAAACGACCTCGGCATTCATCGCCGCCCCGGTGACGGTCTTCCCGCCGACGGTCGGCGCAACCGTGCCATGCTCGCCGGGGTTCACCGTGATGGTGTAGGGGCGGTTGGCGTCGCAGGTAAGGGTGCCGCCTTTTTTGGCAAGACCATACGCGACGCTCGCGCCGGAAGTATCCGTCAGGACAACACTGCTGTAATCACTAACCTGAAGCGTATCGTTTGCGCTTCCGCCGCCAAGGTAGAGGTTCAGCAGCTGCCCGTCCTTGAGGGTCTCGCCCTCCGGAGCCTTAAAGACGTACCACATGGCGTAGCCATTATAGTTTTCCACCGTGACGCCCGCGTCCGTGCGCTCCTTCGTCAGCTCCTCTTTTTTAACGGTCCAACCGTAGCGGCCGTTGGAGCCCCAGAAAAGGCGCATTCTGAGTTCGCTCACGTTCAGCTCACTGATCCCGGAGATGGAGAGCGGAACGACCGCGTTGCCGCCATTGGGCAGACTGGCGTTGCCGACGGTGACGGTCACTTCTTGTAGCTTGGAAACATTACAGGTGACGGTGACGGCTTCCCCCGGCATAGTAAAGCTCCAAATGAGCATTGAATCCTCTTTGGTAAGCACCTCGACAGGGACTTTATCGCCGGACGCTGTCTTCGTTACGGTCACGCCGGAGGGGACATATCCGTCTGTAGATACATAACCCGCTGTGACCACATCGCCCGCCTTGGCCATGACAGGCTCTTCGGTTATGCTGTCCTCGTCCTTGACATAAACCGCCTTATCCTCATCGTCATTGATGGCGGTAATCATCATAAACGACACATTTTCAGGATCAGGAAATACAAACGAGATCTGATATGTCGCCTCCTCCGCGCTGGCGGTCACGGAGACGCCCGCGAAGAGGGAGAAAACCATGCAAAGCGTGAGCAGAAGGCTCAGTAGTTTTCTTGCTTTCATTTTCGTTTCCTTTCTGTTTTTTTCTATCTCAGAACGCCGCCGGCGCGGCGTTTTCTGCGTAAAAAATCCCCCAAAGGGGAGAATCAAACGGTACCGAAGCAGTATTGTTTCTGGACGAAAGTCCAGAAACAGCGAGAGGGCGCCCTCTCGGAAAAATATGTCGTGTGTTATGCGTGAGCCGGGGCTTTAAAGGCTCCCCTGTGCAAGGGGAGCTGGCGCGAAGCGCCTGAGGGGTTGTACGCTCACGCAAACGCCAAGCTTGGCAATTTCGGCAGCTTACAACCCTCCAGTCAGCCTTCGGCTGACAGCCTCCCTTGCACAGGGAGGC
>CAVCTM010000069.1:0-10654 GCA_963605115.1 Pseudobutyrivibrio sp.
GGCCAGCCGACATTTCCGGCGTCGATGTCGCGGGCGCTTTCGGGGGTCTGGCGCTGGGCGGGGGCGACGAGCTGGACGACCTGGAAATTCTCGCGGCTCAGCTTCTTCACGAGACCGTGGGGCTGGTTCGGCGGGATGCGGATGATGCAGCCGCGGTGGAGCTCATAGTCCTTGTCGCCGACGCGGAAGAGCGCGCGGCCGCCGAGGACGAGATTCACCTGCTCCTCCGGATGCTCATGCATCACGAGGGCGGGGTCCCACATCTCGGAATACTTGATCGTCATGTACTCGGAGCCCTGGAAGCACCATGTTCTGCCGCCGGGCATCTTGTCGTTCGGCTGGCGCTCCTCCAGATCAAAAAGTTCGACCTGATCGTTCATTTTCTTTGTTCCTCCTTACTTTTTCTGGGGCAGACCCATGTAGTCGCGGTATTCGCGGGCGGTCATGACCTCGCGGCCGATGGTGGCTGCCATGGTCTTGGCGTTCAGGAATTGCTCGGCGTTGCTGGTGATCTTGTCGCACCGGTGGGGGTACTTCCACACCGTGTCCTCCATGCCGACGCGGACGTCGAGACCCATCAGCATCGTCTGCGCGGTCAGAAAGCTGCTCGCGCGGCCGGCGGAGCAGACCGCGATCTGGCAGTCGGGGTCGATGTCCTTGAGCTGGTGGTAAGTGTTCAGCATCGTCTCCATCATCGCGACGGGGCTGTTCATCGGGCTGCATCCGGGCAGACCGTAGAGCAGCAGGAAGTGGTAGGGCTTTTCCAGCAGACCGGAGCGGATGAGGTAGCGGTTGGCGTTGTCGACGTCCGCGGAGGAGTAGAACGTCACCTGCGGGATGACGCCCGCCTCCTGCACGAGACGGCACTTTTCGATCATCAGGTGCGCGGGCTTGGCGAAGAGCATGTCGCCGTTGTAGGTCGCCTGCGTGTTGACCGGCGTGACCTCGAAGAGCTTTTCCTTGAGCAGGACCTTCATCGTGTCCCACTCCTTCTGGTTTTCGCAGACGAGGCAGCCGTCGATGACGACTTCGGGGAACTCCTCGCGCAGCGGGTCGATGACCTGATGGAACAGGTCCGGGTCGAGCACGCTGAAGCCCTTCTCGTCGCGGACGTGGAGGTGGATGCTCGGCGCCCCGGCGAGGCACGCCTCGCGCGCGGAGCGGTAGATCTCGTCCGGCGTCATCGGGTGGTTGGGGTTGAAGCGCTTGTTGTACATCGCGCCGACGATCGCGGTCGTGACCGCGACCTTGCGGTTGACGCCCCAGGGCGGCTGGATGTCAACGGTGTCGTCGAGCAGCGCGGAGTGGGTCGGGTCCACGCCCTCGTAGTCGGCGTAAAACTGGAAGATCGCCCCGACGCCGTACTGCTCCTTCAGGCGCTCGATCTTTTCCCAGTTCACATGGTTGTTCGTATTGGACATTTCGGGGTCTCCTTTCCTTGGAACGGGGGTTACTTCCGGTAATAGGTCCTGCCGTACTTCTGCATCTCGTCGCGCACGATGTCCATCGAGCGCGGCTCCAGGACCATGGGGAAGAGCATAAAGTTTTTATACGGTCCGAAGGTGTCGATCGCGCGGCGGATGTCGGAGCGGATGACCTCCTCGTCGGCGTTATGCATATTCGCCTCGGAGCTCAGCGTCACCTCAAAGCTGAGGGAGTGCTGATACTTCTCTGCGATGGCGGACCAGTCATTGATCGGCTGGAGCGGGTTCACGACCTGCACGCCGATCTCGACGAAGTCGTCCAGAAACGCCTCCATCTTGCCGCAGCTGTGCTGGAAGGCGATCATGCCGTGACCGCGGATGGCGTCCACGATGCGCTTGTGGCAGGGCTTTAAGAACTCGCGGTACATATCCGGGCTCATCAGCGGTCCGGCGGCGCTGCCGAGGTCGTCGAAAAGGCAGAGCGCGTCCGGCTTATAATACTTTGCGAGGCGGTCGATGAGCTCGATCTTGGAGTCCGTGAGGGCGTCCAGAAGCTCCTGAAACGCCTCCGGCTCCGTGTACATGCTGACCATAGCCTCCTCGAAGCCGACGAGACTGTGGAGCCGCTCGAAGGGACCGCTTTCGAGGATGAACTTCACGAGCTTGTTCTCGCGGTCATAATTCGCGCAGTCGCGCGCGGCGAGGGTCTCCCAGTCGATGGCGTCGTAGTCCGGGAACTTCACCTGCTCGCGCCACTCCGTAATGTCGTCGCAGGGCAGGGGGTACGCCGGGTCCTGCACATAGCCGAAGGTGGGCGCGTCGAACTTCCAGTGGCAGCCGAACCAGTCAACGCCGTCCTTCTGGTCCTTCGGGCGCTCCAGCACCGGCGTCGGCGTTGCAAAGCGCCCGGTGCCGTATTCCCAGGACAGGGGGACCCATTCGGGGTCCCCTGTCCGGTTTATCATGCGCAGCACATTTTCGCGTTCGGTGATCGCCATACGCCTCACGCCTCTGCGCTCATCAGCCACGCGGGGTTCTTCTTGACCATCACGGCAAGGGTCTCCTCGTCGATGCCGACGCGCTCATAGAGCAGGTTCAGGAACTTATAGAGCCCGTCCACGGGGTAGGGGGAGACGTTCTGACCGAAGTCGGAGTCGATGACGATCCGCTCGGCGGGAACGCCGGAGGCGATGACGCGCTTCACAAGGTCGATGGAGTTGAAAAGATCGTCGCGGTCCTCCAGCACCATGCCGTGCTCCATTGCGGTGATCTCGATCATCGCGCCGAGCTTTGCCCAGCGGACGAGCTGCTCCTCGGTCGCTAAGATCTGGAAGTGCGGGTGGTTCACGAGGATGCGCTTCACGCCGCGCTTCACGGCTTCGGGGATGAGAACGTCGATCTCCTCCTTGCTGCCGTGGCCCGTGGCGAGGACGAAATCGGGGTGGGCTGCCATATAGTCCAGCACGCGCAGGACCTCCGGGATGAGCTCGCCGTTTTCGTCGAGGTAATAGATGGGCTGCTCCTCGGCGGTCATATTGCCGGAGCCGTGGAACTTCTTGCCCTTGTGCCCGTCGATGTGGAGCTTGGAGGACACGGTGGGCATATAGGCGATCTTCGCGCCCATGTTATACGCCGCGTCCAGCGCGTTGATGTTGAAGCCGCCGACGGAGTTGTTCATCGCGATGGAGCTGTAAACGCGGCAGCTCGTGGCGAAGTGCTTTTCGATCATCAGGCAGCCGTGGCAGGAGGGAACGTAGTGGTCCTTCACGAGGAAGCCTGCGTAGCCCGCCTCCTCCGCCTGCCGGAGCATTTCGTAAGCGTCCACCTTGCGGTTGGCGACGGAGGGACCGGCGTGGATATGGATGTCATACACGCCGTGGAGAAAGCTTCTGTCAAGCATGGTTTCTGTATCTCCTTTGGTGAAAAAATTGATTGCGGGTCAGCCTGCGTAGCCCGTGAGACGCGGGATCCAGAGGCAGATATCCGGCAGATAAGCCAGCAGCGTCGTGACGATCGCCGACGCGATAGCGAAGGGCCATATCATCTTGCACAGCTTGCTGAAGGGTATGCCGGAAGCGTTGGACGTGACAAAGAGAACGACGCCGACCGGCGGGGTGATGTAGCCGATGATGGTCATCACGGAGAAGATGAGACCGAAGTGGACGATGTCCATGCCGATGGCTGTGGCGAGCGGGAACATAACGGGCAGGAAGACCATGGTCAGCGTACCGGTGTCGAGGAACATGCCGCCGATCATGAGGATGACGATCATCAGGAGCGTGAGCAGGAACTTGCTGCTGGTGATGCTGGTGACGAGCCCGATGACCTGGTTGGGGATGCCGGCGCGGGTCATGGACCACGCGATGACGCCGCCGAAGGAGATCATCAGCAGGATGCCGCCGCCGGTGACGGCAGCGCGCAGGAGCATGTCGGGCAGCTTCTTCCAGTCCATCTCGCGGTAGATCGCCGCTGCGATGAGTGCGCAGAGGCAGGCGACCGCGCCGGACTCCGTTGCGGTGAAGAGACCGGTGACAACGCCGCCCATCATGACGATGGGGACGATCAGCGCGGGCAGCGCCTTCATGAAGCTTCTGCCGACGGCGCCCCAGTGGAAGCCGTTCTCATCGCGCTTGAAGCCCAGCTTCTTGCCGTAGTAGGTGATGAGACCGCAGAACACGACCACGAGCGCGAGCCCCGGCACGATGCCCGCCATAAACAGCGCCTTGATGGAGCAGTTCGTCATCATGCAGTACATGATGAAGGATGTGGACGGCGGGATGATGGGGCCGAGAATGGAGCTTGCGGCGACAAGGGAGCCGGTGAACTCCTCCTTGTAGCCGTCCTTGCGCATCTCCGGCACGAGAATGCCGCAGAGCATGGAGGCAACGCCGTTCGGCGAGCCCAGAATGGCGGAGAGGATGGCGGCAATGACGACCGTGCAGTAGGCGAGGCCGCCCTTCAGCCAGCCGAGCAGGGAGCGCAGGAAGTCCAGCAGACGGCGCGTCACGCCGCCGCCGTTCATCAGCTCGCCCGCGAGGATAAAGAAGGGAAGGCAGGTCAGGCTCGTCATGTTCACCTGATCGACAAGACGCTGGATGATGACGAGGTAATAGGACGGATTGCCGAGTGACACGATGTGGACGGAGCCCATCAGACCGAGTGCAAAGGCGACGGGAAGACCGATGATCATCGTGACGGCAAAAACGATTATGGCAATGATCATGCTTCAGAGACCTCCTTTTTTGTTCCCGGCTTCCCGGCGTCGCGGATGTTGCGGATGAGCTCCGGGAAGAAGTCGATGGTGAAGACCAGCAGGAAAAACAGTCCGATGGGCACGGAGGCATAGAGCACCGAGAGGCTGAGACCGGACGCAGTGGAGATACTCTTGACCACGGAGGGGCTGGTGACCTTCAGTATGGAATAATACAGCAGGAACGCGAAGAACACGAGACAGATGATGTTCGTGACCAGCATCAAAATCGCCTGCGTTTTTTTGTTCAGCTTATCGAAAATCAGGGTAAAGGCGACGAGCCCCTTCTGGTAATAGGCGCAGGCGCCGCCGAGGAACGTGCAGTAGAGCAGCAGATAGCGGATGATCTCGTCCGACCAGAGGAAGGTCTTGTCAAAGAGATAGCGGCGGACGACCTCCACCAGCATCAGCACCAGCATCGCCACGACCGTGACGACGGTGATCCAGCGCAGGACCTGATAGAGGAAATGGGAAATCTTGTGATACACCTTCATACGGGGGTGATTCCTCCTTTTCTCTTAAAAAACGCGGATGGACGGGGCGGAGCCTCCGGCTTCGGGGGACCGGAGACTCCGCCAAAAACAGGGGAGAAAGAGACTTACTTGTCCATTTCCTGAACGGCGCTGATGAAGTCGGCGATCAGGGGATCCTTCGCGCTCCACTCCTCGTAGAGGGGCGCCATGCGCTCGATCCAGACCTCGCGGTCGGTCAGCTCGGAGATGGTCAGACCGTTGGCCTCGCAGTCGGCGGCGGCGGAGCCGACCCAGTTGTAAAGCTCGTTCTGCATATAGTCGGCATCGCACTCCGCCATGCACTCGCAGATGAGCTCATAGTAGCCCTCCGGCAGGCTGTCGATGACGCTGTTGCTGATGAGCACGAGGCTCAGCCACGGGTAAAGACCGATGTCGGTGTAATACTTCACGACCTCGTAGTGCTTCTGCATGGAGATGGAGGTGAGGTTGATCTCCTCGGCGTCCACGACCTTGTTCTGGAGAGAGGAGTAGAGCTCGGAGAAGGGGATGGAAACGGGGTTCGTGCCGATGAGACGCATCGCCTCGTCGATGACCGGGTTGCCGCCGGTGCGGACCTTCAGACCGGCAACGTCGTCGATGCAGGTGACGGGCTTGTTGATGGTGGCGAAGCCGCGCATGCCGAACTCGGTCGCGCCGATGATGGTGGCGGTGCCGAGATCCTCGCTCGCCGCGTTGACGAGCGCCTTCCATGCGTCGCTCTTCAGGACCTCAGCCTCAAGCTCGTAGTTGTTCACGAGGAAGGGCATCTGGAAGACGGAGAGGTAAGTGGAGTAAGCGGACACGGTGCCGATGGCGGCGCCGACGATGTCGCAGGAGCCCTCCATGACCTGCTGGACGAGGGAAGCCTCGTTGCCGAGTGCGCCGTCCGGGATGAGCTCGATCTCGATGGCGCCGTTGGAGCGCTCCGCGACGAGGTCGATGAACGCCTGGTTCGCGACGGAGGAGCCCTTGCCGGCAGCGCCGCCGATGGCGAAGGTCAGCTTGACCTTCTCGGAGAAGTCGGTGCCGGAAGGCTCAGTGCTCTCGGCGGGGTCCGGGGTCTGGGTCTCGGTGGGAGCCTTGGTGGGATCGGGGGTCTTGGTGCCGCCGCAGCCTGCCAGCAGGGCAAGAGCGAGCGCCGCCGTCAGCAAGAGCGCGATGAGCTTGCGGGTTTTCATTTTGTTTTCCTCCTCGGTTTTCTTTTTTTTCTTTGCTTAGGGTATTTTATATCCTGCGGACATCAGTATAGCAGTCCGGGCGGGACCATGTCAAAATAAGCGCATCTTAGGGCGTTTTTCACAGTTTTGAACCCGAACAAGACCAAAACGCGCCGCAAAATCGACGGAAATGGTTTTGAATCGGCGCATTTTGCGCTTTAAATTGTTCCAAATTCCATCCGGGCGATGATGTCCTCCTGCATTTCGGGGCTCAGCTCCACGAAGTAGGCGCTGTAGGTCGCGACGCGCACGAGCAGGTCGTGATATTTTTCCGGCTCGCGCTGCGCCGCGCGGAGCGTTTCCGTGTCCACGATGTTGAACTGGACGAAGAAGCCGCCGCCGAGCAGATAAGTGCGGAGCATGTCCACAAATTTTTCCAGATGCTCCGGCGTTTGCAGCGCGGCGGGGTCGAAGCGCATGTTCAGCACGGAGCCGTTTTCCAGCTTTTCATGGCAGAGCGAGGCGACGGAGAGCATCGTGGCGGTGGGACCCGCGGTGTTGCGCCCCTGCTGAGGCGAGATGCCGCCCTCCGCGATGGGCGTGCCCGCGCGCCGTCCGCCGGGCAGCGCGCCGACGCCGAGACCGAGCGGAACGTTCGACGAGATCGTCGCCGCCGCAGCGATGACCGGCGTGCCGCAATAGCCTGTGTGACGGTGCATCAGATCACTGCCGAGGGCGAGCACATCGTTCACGATGGCGTCGGCATAGCGGTCGCCGTTGCCGAACTTCGGCGCGCGCTCCAAGGCGCAGCGCACGTCGTCGAAGCCTGCAAAGTCTGCGTCCAGCGCGTCGATGACGCGGGAGAGCGGAAAGCGCTTTTCCTCGAACACGACCTTTTTGAGCGCGGCGAGACCGTCGCCCGCGTTCGGCGCGCCGGCGAGGGAGATCGACTGGCGCGCATAGCGCCCCGTGCCGCCGGAGAAGAGGTCCAGCCCGCGCTCCATCGGTCCCTGAAAGAGCGCGCTCTGGAGCGGGATGGGCAGCTTTTCGGCGAAGACGGCGCGGTCGAGGTCCGTCATCGTGAGCGCGCCCTCCATGAAGTATTCCACCTGCCGCCGGAAGGCATCCCAGACCTCCTCGTAGCTTGCAAAGCGGCGGGGGTCGCCCGTGTGGGGACCGAGCTGCCGCCCGGTCAGACGGCTGCGCCCGTCGCTCAGCGCAAGCTCCAGCATCAGCGCGAGGTTGAAAAGCCCGCCGGGAACGTCCTGCGAAACGCCGGGGATCGTGGGGCTGTTGCAGCCCGTGATGATATAGTCGCGGGCAAGCTCCGTCGGGTAGCCGTCGCATTCGAGCTGGCGGATGGCGACGGGGTCGGAGATGAACTTCAGCTTGCCCTTCAGCGCCCGCGCGAGCTCCGCCGCGGCGCGCAGATAGCGGCGCGGGCTGACATCGGCGACGCGGATGACGAGGTCCTCCGCCGTCATCGCAACGTCGCGCTCGGCGTCCATCAGAAGATAGGTGAGGTCGTTGACGGCGCAGGAGCCGTCCGGCTTCACGCCGCCGATCGTGATGTTCACCGCCTGCGGAAAGCCCGCGAAGCAGGTCGCCGTCGCGTAATCGTCCAGCGTGACGGTGCCGTTGACCTTGACGAACAGCAGCTCGATGAGCTCCAGCGCCGCCTCGCGCGTGATCGCGCCGGAGGCGAGGTCGGCTTCGTAATAGGGCAGGAGATACTGGTCCATACGTCCGAGGCTCATGCCGTGGCCCCAGCCCTCCAGCATCAGCGCGGTCCAGACCATATTCACCGCCTGCACCGCGTCGCGGAAGGAGCGCGCCGGCTGCCACGGAACGCGGGCGCAGACCTCGGCGATCTCCAGCAGCTCCGCGCGCCGCGCGGCGTCCGGCTCCGCTTCGGCGAGCGCGCGTGCATGGTCGGCGTAGCGGTCGGAGAAGTCGCGCACGGCGTCCAGCGCCGTCATCATCGCGGTGTAGTAGTGGTATTTCTCCACATTCGCCACGTCGCAGAGCGGGAGCGCGCTCCGCCGCCGCTCCGCCTCCGCGCGCCGGGCGGCGAGCCCCTCACGCAGCACCATCGCGTAGTCCACGGCGACGTGGGCGGGGTAAAAGCCGTTGTTGGAAAAGGTCACGCCGCCGATGAAGCCCGTGGCGAGCATGTCGGCGAGCGGGGCGGGGAGCCGGCGCTCCCAGACGTCATAGGCGCTGCGCCCGCGCCACCACGGGAGCAGGTCCAGCACCTCCTGCCGCTCCTCCGCGCTCGGCGCGCGGAAGCGGTCCCATTGGCGGACGGACATGTCGTCGATCTCACGCGTCAGCCACTGGGCGTTCAGCTCCGGCAGCACCGCGCCGCCGCGCGGCTTGCAGCTTGCGGAGCCGACGATGAGCTCGTCGCGCCAGATCTTCACGGTGACGCCGCGGAGCGTCTCGGCGAACGCCTTGGCTTGGCGCAGGCAGGGCATCTCGCCCTCCGTCTCGCGGTAAGAGCGCGTATAAAGCCGCAGCCGCTCCGCGTCGAGCTCCGGCATCACATAAGTCTCCCGGATGCGCCGCGCCACGCGCGCGGTGCAGCCCTTCTGGTGTTCGGTCATAAAAAATCGGGACCTCCTTTTTTCGAATACAGGGGATTGCGCAGGGGTATGCGCTGTGTTATACTGAATAAGTTGATTTATCCGAAAGGGGGCGAAGCCCTTGGACAAGCAGGATTTTTTCCGTGAGCTCAGCGACCAGCCGTTTTCCGTGCTGAGCGAGCTGACTTACCGCTATATTGCCGACGCGATCATCCGCGTGGAGTATGAGCCCGGCTCCAAGGTGAACACGAAGCGCATCGCCGAGGAGCTCGGCATCAGCCGCACCCCGGTGCGCACCGCGCTGGAGCATCTTCTGGCGGACGGTCTCGTGGAGCAGTCCGGCGAAAAGGGCTACAAGGTCGCGCCCGTCAACTGGCGCGACTGTCTGGACCTCTATGAGATCCGCTCCATGCTGGAGGGCAGCTGCGCCTATGTCGCCGCCAACACCGCCACGGCGGTCCACTTCCAGCAGATGAAG
This sequence comes from Pseudobutyrivibrio sp., assembly GCA_963605115.1. Classification (GTDB taxonomy): domain Bacteria; phylum Bacillota; class Clostridia; order Oscillospirales; family Oscillospiraceae; genus SVKR01. Next base: position 9,407 of record CAVCTM010000069.1, read on the forward strand.
CAGAATATCGAGCGCTGCCGCGCGCTCGTGGAGAAGGGGAACTTCCCGGAGGATATCCCCGCCTTCAACGAGCTCGACATGCAGTTCCACGAGCTCGTCGTCCGCGCCGCGGGCAACAGCTACTATAATAACATGTCCGACGTGCTCTCGCTCTGGGTCCGGCGCTATACGAACTCCATGATCGCCGGCGGCAGTCTCGGCGGCTTCCATCCGGAGCGCATCACGGATAAGCACGCGGTCATCTACCGCGCCATCCGCAGCCGCTACTCCATGGTGGCGAAAACGGAGATGGAGGACCACCTCCACCATATTTACCACGTCCTGCTGGACGCCGGACTGCTGACGCAGGGCGCGCAGGGCAGAAAGGCGGACTGACGCGATGGCGGAGAAGAACCGGGAAACCGAGCAGAACACAGCCGCGCTCGGCAGCCAGATCTATGAATACGTCCTCACCCAGATCATCCGCGTGCAGATGGTCCCCGGCGAGCGCATCAACGTCGCGAAGATCGCGAGCGAGCTCGGCGTGAGCCGCACGCCGATCCGCACCGCGCTCGAACAGCTTGCGGACGACGGCCACGTCATCCGCACGAGCGACCGCGGCTATCAGGTGACGCCCGTGAGCATGCAGGACTGCTTCAACCTCTGCGACGCGCGCCGCATGCTGGAGGGAACGGCGGCGTATATGGCGGCGAACAACATCCGCGCCCCGGAGCTCGAAACGCTGGAGCGCAGCATCGCGGGCGCGAAGGAGTGTCTGGACCGGCGCGACTATGACGAGTTTGCCGAATACGACAAGCTCTTCCACGAAACGCTGCTGCGCGCGGCGAACAACCACTATCTCCAGATGGTCTACGACACGATGGATATCCGCATCCAGCGCTATCGCTACATCATCTCCGGCTACTGCCGCTCCACCGCGGAGACGGACACCGGACACGCGCTGGAAAAGCACCGCTGCATCTATCTCGCGGTCAAAAACCGCTACAGCTCCGTCGCACGGAATGAGATGGAGGAGCACATCACCTATACCTACCGCACCATCTTCCACCTAAGCCGCATCATCGGCGGCGACTCCGGTGCGGCGATCGAAAAGTGAACACGGGGTTTGAAAAAAGAGCGTTCCGCCGGGAACGCTCTTTCAATTTACAAAAAGCCTCGCAGAGTTTCGCCGGCGCACCGGCGAAATAGATTCAGATCCATTTTTCGGCGCGACACGTGCGTGCCGAAAAATACTCTGCGCGGAGGGAA
>CAVCTM010000070.1:0-10546 GCA_963605115.1 Pseudobutyrivibrio sp.
GGAGGAGGATTGTTAAGGAGGGACCCAATCGAAAGGGTCCCTCCTTAACTGTGCCTTTGCCTTCTTTCCCCACAGGGGGAAAGAAGGTCGCGTCCCGCGGACGCGAAACCTATTCAATTTGCGCCGCAAGGCGCATTCAATGCTTTACCCCCGGACCGCACCCATCAAAACCCCATTTAAACCGCCAAGCAGCCTCCCCGGATAAACCGGGGAGGCTGCTTTTGAGATATTATTCGATCGTAACGCTTCCCGTCGTGGGAACGAGTGCAATATAGCTCTCGCCCTCGGCGAGGGTGAGCTCGCTGCCGTCGGCGTTATAGTAACGGAAGGTGTCGCCGGTGTCGCGCGCCCAGGTGATGGGGACCCACTTGCCGCCGCAGGCGAACCAGCCCTCGCCGCCGGCGGTGGTGTCCACGCTGATGCGGCCCTCGCCGTCCAGCACGGCGATCTTCACAGAGAGGGCGAGCACGTTGGAAAACTCCACCTTCTCGCCGGTGTTGCCGTCGATGTAGTCCTGATCGTACTGGCGCATGGTGTAGCGCGCCGCGTCCGCGTCGTAGGAAAGCTCCGTGGACTTATAGACCGTGAAGTCGATCTTGATGCTGTCGGCGCGCTCGCCGTCTTCCGGCACGGCTTCGCGGGCAAAGTGCAGCCCGGCGTCGTAGTCCTCCACCGTGAGCGGGTATTTCTTCTCCTCCGCGCACTTGTAGAGGTTCTCGCCCGTGGTGAAGAGCGAGTGCTCGATGCCGCCCGTCATGCGGTTCGGGTCGCGGTAAAACACCGCAAAGCTGTAAGAGCCGCGAACGCCGTCGATGTTCTGGAGCCCCTCGTTGCGGATGCGGCTGTAAGCCGCCTCGCTGCCGCCCGCGTGACAGAGGACCGCGCCGTAGGAGCTGCCGATGTCCAGATAGTAAGGGCGGATGGACCGGATGGAGCCGAGCTTTTCCACGGACTGGATGTCCGAGAAGAGCGCCATCATGCGCGTCACGGAGCCCTCGACGAGGACCTCGTAAATAATGTCCGCCTGACCGACGCCGCAGTGGGGCAGGGCGACGCTGCGGTTGTTGATCATCACGGCGAAGGGACGGTCCGTGAGCGGGGCGTCCATCGCGCTGCCGTTGAGCGGATGGCGGTAAGCCGGTTCCGGCTCCGGCGTGGGCTCCGGCTCCTCCGTCGGCTCCGGCGTGGGCTCCGGGGTCGGCGTCGGCACGGCGGTGGGCTCCGGCGTCTCCGTCGGGGCGGGGGATTCGGTCTCCGCCGTCTCCCCGCGGCTCGTGCAGCCGGCGGCGCAGAGCAGCAGCACCGCCAGCAGCAGGGAAAGCATACGCTTTTTTGTCATTTTGTTACCTCGATCCCTCAGGATTTTCAAAGCATCATACACCCGGATCGCCGCAAAGTTGCATCAACGGCGGTCCGGGTGCGGTTTTTTCTGTTCAGCGTGCGCGGGTGCGGATCTCCTCGGTGATGTCCGTCATAAAGTCCACGAGCGGCATCGCGCCGCGGTCCTCGCCGGCGCGGGTGCGGACGGACACGGTGGCGTTCTCCGCCTCCTTGTCGCCCACGACGAGCATATAGGGCGTTTTCTGGAGCTGTGCCTCGCGGATCTTGTAGCCGATCTTTTCGTTGCGGAGGTCCGCCTCGGCGCGGATGCCGGCGGCATCCAGCGCGGCGCGGACGGACTCGGCGTATTCGGCGCAGCGGTCCGTGATCGGCAGGACCTTCACCTGCACCGGGCTCAGCCACGTCGGGAACGCGCCGGCGAAGTGCTCCGTGATAACGCCGATGAAGCGCTCGATGGAGCCGAACACGACGCGGTGGATCATGACCGGGCGGTGCTTCTCGCCGTCGGCGCCGACATATTCGAGCTCGAAGCGCTCAGGAAGCTGGCTGTCGAGCTGGATGGTGCCGCACTGCCAGGTGCGGCCGAGGCAGTCCTCAATGTGGAAGTCCAGCTTCGGACCGTAGAACGCGCCGTCGCCCTCGTTGATGACGAAGTGCTTGCCCATGTCGGTGATGGCGGCCTTCAGGATGTTCTGGTTGCGCTCCCACTCCTCCACGGTGCCGATGTGGTCGACCGGCATGGTGGAAAGCTCGATCTCGTAGTTCAGACCGAAGGTGGAATACACCTCGTCGAACAGGCGGACGGTGTTCTTGATCTCGTCGCGCATCTGGTCCGGGGTCATGAAGATGTGGGCGTCGTCCTGCGTGAAGCAGCGGACGCGGAAGAGACCGTGGAGCGCGCCGGAGAGCTCGTGGCGGTGGACAAGACCGAGCTCGCCGCAGCGCAGCGGCAGGTCGCGGTAAGAGTGCGGCTCGCTGGCGTAAACGAGCATTCCGCCGGGGCAGTTCATCGGCTTGATGGCGTAATCCTCGCCGTCGATGACGGTGGTGTACATGTTCTCCTTGTAGTGGTCCCAGTGACCGCTGCGCTCCCAGAGCTGGCGGTTCAAGATCATCGGCGTGGAGATCTCGACATAGCCGTAGCGCTTATGCACCTCGCGCCAGTAGTCGATCAGGGTGTTGCGCAGCACCATGCCCTTCGGCAGGAAGAAGGGGAAGCCGGGACCCTCGTCCATCAGCATGAAGAGACCGAGCTCCTTGCCCAGCTTGCGGTGGTCGCGCTTTTTTGCCTCCTCGATGCGCTGGAGATAGGCGTCCAGCTCGTCTTTTTTCGGGAACGCGACGCCGTAAATGCGCTGGAGGCTCTCGCGGCGCGCGTCGCCGCGCCAGTAGGAGGCGTTGCAGGCGGTGAGCTTCAGGGCGTTGCCCTTCACGCGGCCGGTGGAGCCCAGATGCGGACCGGCGCAGAGGTCAACGAACTCGCCCTGACGGTAAAAGCTGATGGTCTCGCCCTCCGGCAGATCGTTGATGAGCTCGACCTTGAAGGGGTTGTCCTTCATCAGCTCCAGCGCCTTATCGCGCGGCAGCTCAAAGCGCTCGATCTTGAGCTTTTCCTTGCAGATGCGGCGCATCTCCTCCTCGATCTTCGTGAGGTCCTCCGGGGTAAAGGCGAAGGGGGCGTAAATGTCGTAGTACCAGCCCTCGGCGATGGCGGGACCGATGGTGAGCTGCACTTCGGGCCACAGGCGCTTGATCGCCTGCGCCATAATGTGGCTGCACGTATGCCAGTAGGTGTGGCGGTATTCGGGGTTTTCGAATGTGTACTTGTTCTCCTCCATGGTGAATGGTCCTTCCTTTTATGATCGGTTTTTGTTTTTCTCCATGAAACGCAAAACGCCCCCGATACCGCGGACGCGGTATCAAGGGTGCTCTTAAGGGCACGGTTCCACCTTGACGCTTCACTCGTTTCCGGCGCTGTAACGGGCGCCGCCCGTCCCGGTTGCGCCCGAAAGGGCATCCCGGACCGCTCAGGAGTGGTAAGCCAAGCCGCCGCCCGCGCAGAGCGCTTTCACCGAAAAACGCGCCCCTCTCTGCCCGCGGACCAAAACGCAGCCGCCGTCTCCGTCACCGCAATTTTCAACAAAGTCATCCTATCACGCCCCGCGCCCAAAGTCAACCGGTAATCCGCGGAATTTTTGCAAAAAGCGGCGGATGGAACGCGGTGCGTGACACAATCGGGACAAATCGGAAAAAACAAGGAGGACTGGTCGTTTAGTCATTGCATTCTCCTGCATGTTTCGATTTGTCTTACTCGCAGACCTGCTTTATTATAGCATGGTTTGATGAACAAATCCATCCCTCGGTTGACAAACCGGCTCAAAGCGGTGAGAGTTTTTTACGCAGCGACTTGAGAAAACGGGCGGGATATGCTATAATCGAAAAAAGCGCCGTCCCCCGCAAGAACGGAGCGGGGGGAACGGGAAAATCGAAGGAGAACTGACCATATATGAAATTAGGTATCGTGGGCTTGCCCAATGTTGGAAAATCTACGCTGTTCAATGCGCTGACAGATGCGGGGGCGGAGAGCGCGAACTATCCGTTCTGCACGATCGAGCCGAACGTCGGCGTCGTTACCGTGCCGGATGAGCGGCTGGAGTGGCTGAGTGCGCTTTATCAGCCGAAGAAGGAGACCCCGGCTGTCATCGAGTTCGTGGACATCGCGGGGCTCGTCCGCGGCGCGAGCAAAGGCGAGGGGCTCGGCAACAAGTTCCTCGAAAACATCCGCCGGACGGACGCCATCGTCCACGTTGTCCGCTGCTTCGACGACGAGAACGTTATCCACGTCGAGGGCGGCGCGGACCCGCTGCGCGACATCGAGATCATCGACACGGAGCTCATCTTCGCCGACATGGAAATGGTGGAGCGCCGCGCGGATAAGGCGCGCAAGGCGGGCAAGGGCGGCGACAAGAGCTTCCTGCACGAGGCGGCGCTGATGGAGGCGCTGCTCGCACACTTGAACGAGGGCAAGAGCGCCCGCAGCTTCGAGTGCAGCGACGAGGACGCCGCGCTCATCGCGGAGAGCGACCTGCTGACGACGAAGCCCGTCATCTATGCCTGCAATCTGGACGAGGACGGCTTCACCGACTATGAGAATAACGGCTACTTCCAGTCTGTCCGCGCCCTCGCCGAAAAGGAGGGCAGCCAGACGCTGCCGGTCTGTGCCAAGTTCGAGGCGGAGATGGCGCAGCTGGAGCCCGACGAGCGCGAGCTTTTTATGTCCGAGCTCGGTATGACGGAGGGCGGGCTCGCCCGCCTCATCCGCTGCTCCTACAGCCTGCTGGGGCTCATCTCCTTCCTGACCTGCGGACCCGACGAGTGCCGCGCGTGGACCATCCGCCGCGGGACGAAGGCGCCGCAGGCGGCGGGCAAGATCCACTCCGACATCGAGCGCGGCTTCATCCGCGCCGAGATCGTCGCCTTCGACGACCTCAAGGCGTGCGGCAGCATGGCGGCGGCGAAGGAGAAGGGGCTCGTCCGCGCCGAGGGCAAGGACTACGTGATGCAGGACGGCGACGTCACTTACTTCCGCTTCAACGTCTGACGCGGGCGATCCGGCGCGCCGGACTGAAAAAAGATAGATAGAAGCCGCCAAACCGATTCGGACTGAGAAAGGGGAAAATACCATGCCTTTCATTTTTGAACTTACCGTCCAAGGATTTCGCGCGCTCCCGACCGGGCCTCTTGAAAGCATTTTGTCCTTTTTCCTGCCCTTCGCCATCTTCCTTGTGTTCGGCTTGACCGCCAAGCCGTGGAACAAGACGGCGATCGGCTGCCCTATCGTGCTCGGCGCGCTCTATATTATCTGCGAGATCCTCGTCAGCTATATCATCCGGAGCATGGCGGGCATCATCTTTGCCCGGATCGGGCTTTTTGCCCTTCCCGCCGCGCTCGGCGGCGGGCTCGCGCTGCTCATCCGCGCCATTCGGAAGAAAACTGTTAAGACCTGAAAAGTCAAAAAAGGAGGGAGCGCCTTGAAAACCCGGATCGAACTGCTGGACATCTGGCGCTCCCTCTGCGTTTTTCTCATGCTGGGCTACCATCTGCTCTATGACCTCGCGGCGTTCGGCTATCTGGACGCTGCGGTGATGAGCTCGCTCCCGCTCCGCGTTGTGCGCGTCTTCGGCGGCGGGAGCTTTATCCTTATCTCCGGTGCTGCGCTGTGCTTTTCCGCCCAGCCGCTGCGCCGGGGATTTTTCCTGCTCTGCGTCGGCGCGGCGGTGACGGCGGCGACCGCGGCGGTCGGTTATCCCGCGGCGTTCGGCGTGCTGGAGCTGCTCGGCGTGTGTCAGATGGTGTTCGGCGCGCTCCGCCCGCGCTTGGAGCGGGCGCGTCTGCCGTATCTCGCGGCGATCGCGGCGCTCGCCTTTGCACTCACGGCGGCGCTCACTGCGCGCGTCACGGTGCCGTGGCGCTGGCTCTATCCGCTGGGGCTGCGCTATCCGGGCTTTTACTCCTCGGACTATTACCCGGTTTTCCCGTGGGCGTTTCTCTTCCTGCTTGGCTTTTGCCTCGGACGGCGGATGGCGGCGCGGCGGGATAAGCTGCCGCTGCTCTCCGCCCATTTTCCGCCCGCGCTGACCTTCGCGGGGCGGCACAGTCTCCTCATCTACCTCGTCCACCAGCCGCTTTTCTGGGGCGTGCTCACGCTGCTGCAAAAAATGGCATAAAATGGGGAAATGTCTGTTTACAACGCCCCGATATCGGAGTAAAATGGGGCGCAGAGACAGTAGAGAGGGTGGAACCGCGAATGAAGCGAAAAATTCTCGCCGTCGTGCTGGTTTTTGGCATGGCGGCTTCTTTCTGCGCCGCGCCGGTGCGGGCGCTGGAGCCGAAGCCCGCCGTTTCGGAGGCTTACGCGGCGAGCGAATACTACGGCTACCTCACCGCCGTGGAACTCAGCGGCGACTGGCGGCAGGATCTCGTCGCCGTGGCGCTCAGTCAGGTGGGATACCACGAGGGCTGGTCCAAGGACGATTACGGCGGCGGCAGCGCGACGGCGTGGGGCAACTTCATCGAGTACGGCAGCATTTACGGCGGGCTGGACGCGGAGTGGTGCGCCATGTTCGTCTCGTGGTGCGCGCGGCAGGCGCAGCTGCCTTATTACGCGGTCGGCAACGCGGCGCGCGCCGCGTCGGACGGCGCGGGAGGCACCGGCAGCTACTGGTTCCACGTCTACAAGGCGTGGCCCGACTATTACACGCCGAAGGCGGGCGACCTCGTGTTCTTCACGAGCGACGGCTACTACTCCAACCACGTCGGCATCGCCGTGAAGGTGACGGAAACGGAGCTCTGGACCGTGGAGGGCAATGCGCTGAACGCGGTGCGGTTGCGCCGCTACGCGCTGGACAGCGAGGCGATTTTGCACTACGGCGTTTATCTCTGGGACGAGGGGATCGAGACGGAGCTTCCCGCGGCGACGAAGCTGGAATTTGTCAACACGGACGGGGATTACGCCCTCCTGCCGGACAGCGACAGCCAGCGCTACAGCTTCGAAACGCTCTGGGCGGTCCACGGCCGCGTCTGCGCGCTGCCGACGAACCCTTATGAGCGCGAAGGCTTCTCCTTCGCGGGCTTCCGCGTGCAGCGCGCGGAGGACGGGCGCTGGCTCTGCGCCGACGGCGCGTGGCGCGGCGCGGAGGAGCGCAGCGCGGCGAATGCGGCGCTCTATCTCCTGCCGGCAAATTCCGCCCCGCGCGCCGAGGGCTGGCTCACGGAGGGGGGCGTTCTGCGGCTTTACGCCGTGTGGAAAACGGAGGACGGCGCGCTCACGGAGGACAGCGCCGCCGTGCGCGCCCTCGCCTGCGACGCGGAGGGCTGGCACAATCCATACGCCGACCTCAGCGAGCGCGACTGGTATTACGGGACGGTCCGCGCCGCGGCGCGCGCCGGGCTTCTGGACGGCGGCGGGACGCTCGCGGCGGGGGAGGACATCACGCGCGGCGAGTTTCTGACGCTGCTCTGGCGGCTCTCCGGCGCGCCGGAGAGCGAGGCGGCGCTGCCCTTCGCGGACGTCGCGGCGGGCGACGGCTGCTTCGCCGCGGTCTGCTGGGCTTACGGCATCGGGCTCACCGGCGGCGTCAGCGAGACGCGCTTTGCACCGGACGCGCCGCTCAGCCGCGAGCAGGCGGCGACGCTGCTCCACCGGCTGCTGCAAAGCGCGGAGGAGGTCCCCGATGAGACGGAGACCGAACTCCCGGACGAGACCGGCGATACCGAGACTCCCGCAGATACAGAGGTCGGGGAGGAAACCGGTGAGGAGACCGAAACGCCGGCAGACGAGGAGACCGCGCCGGAGACGCCCGTTTTCACCGACGCGGACACGGTCAGCGATTGGGCGCGCGAGGCGGTCGAATGGGCCGCCGCCGCGGGGCTTCTCCGCGGCGTCCCCGCCGCCGGCGGCAGCGCCGAGGCACAGCCGCAGAGCCGTCTCACCCGCGCCCAGGGCATCGTTCTGGCATGGCGCGCCGGGGAGCTCCTTTGACGGGAAAAGAAAAGACCGGGACACGCTTTTGCGTGTCCCGGTCTTTGCTTTTTCTTACCCGCGGACGGGGATGAGGTCGCGGTAGTGGAGATACATGATCTGCCCGGTGTAGGGGTTGATGCCGGGGAGATAGGCGGAATATACGCAGTCTGCCGCGGTGCCGCCGGTTTCGGCGATCAGCTCGCTTGCCTCGACGATCTTGCCCGTGACCCAGACGAGGTCGCCCGGATGCAGGGTGGCGTTGGTGCCGCCGAAGGCGGTGTAGTCTCCGGGTTCGTTCACGAGATTGCCGTTTTCGTCATAGCTATAGATGTTGGTCACAGGCGCCGCCTGATACCAGCCGATCTGGTGGGCGTAGACGCTGCGCTCGGCGACGGCGACCGCCTGCTCGATGGTGCAGGGGTTGTTGGGGGAGAGCGTCGTGGTGCTGGTGCCCTTGACGAGATCGAGCGCGTTCATAAACGCCATCGCCTCCTTTGCCCAGCTCTGGACCTGCGCGCTGTCCGTGTAGGAGTCAAGCTTGGAGGTATAGCTCGTGTAGCTGTAGTCGGAGTTTTTCTCCACGTAGCGCAGCGTGCGGTAGAGGAAGGTCGCCATTTGCTGGCGGTTGAGGGTGTCGTTCGGGGAGAAGGTGGTCGCGGAGGTGCCGGAGGTGATGCCCGCGGCGTAAGCCTTGAGGACGTAGGGATTGGAGGTGTCCGTAAAGGTGTTCGCGGCGGCGGGGGTGATGGACTTGCCGGTCAGCGTCTCGGCGAGGCGGACGGCGACGGAGCAGAATTGCAGGCGGGAGATGGACTTCGTGAAGTCGCTGCCGAGCAGCTCGCTGTCGAGCAGATCATCGCAGAGCGCGAGGTTGACGTCGCTCTGCGCCCACGTGCTTGTCTTGACGTCGGTCTTCTGCGGCATCGTGAAGGTGCCGGGATAGAGCTCACTGGTGTTCAGCGCCTGTGTCTCCTGCCAGTTCAGGCTGGCGAGCGCCTCCGCCTGATACTGTGCAAGGGTCGCGTCCGTGCCGGAGGCGTAAAGGTCCCGCTCGGTCAGATGTGTCTGGAGATAGCGGTAAGAGTGGCCGCAGTATTCGCAGCTGAGCCAGTAGACCAGCTCCCCGGCGGCGTTCACGCCGATATAGGCCTCGTCCGTGGGATATTCGCCGTTATCCGAGTGGGCGAGCTTTTCGGTCTTGAGCTCGATCTCGGTATCCCACTCATGGGGAGCGACGTGGTTCGGATTGTACTCGCACTTGCCGCAGATTATGCAGGAATAGTAATAGCGGCGGGCGTCCTGGCACGCCACCGCATAGGTGTAAACGCGGTCGGCGGTCCGGATCTGCTGGACGTACTGGTGGTTGGTGCACCAGTTGTCCTTCGCGGCGGCGTCGCCCGCCTTCTGGGCGGCGTAGACGTCATTGCCGGAGTAGGTCTTGATGGTGTAGGGGATCAGCTGAGGGAGCGTATCCAGTCTTTCCAGGAGCGCGGGCACGGTGGATTCGGGGATATACACCGTGGTCTCGGCGGTATAGAAGGGCAGGTCGCTCTGCCGCTCCCACCGATATACTCCGGCGATGGGCAGCCAGAGATAGTCGTTCATCGCATCGATGAACTGATACGGATCCACCTTGTCGCTGAGCCAGAGCTCTTGCAGATAGGGGGCGTAGCTGATGGAAAAGCACGTTCCGTCGCCCGTTATCCTCTGGTCGGTGTCCAGAATGAGGACGCGGATATTGTCGACGTCCGTCTCCAGAACGTGGTAGGCGTCGGTCATGACGGTCACGCCGGTGGCGAAGCGTTCATACTGCTTCGATTCCGCCTCCGCCATCGTGCGGGGCGTCACCATAAAACGCCTTGCCTCCTTGAGGGTCTCCACCTTCCGCGCAAGATCGGCGTTCAGCTCCGACTTCTCCTCCTCGCTGTAGCGCTCGCCGGGGATGGTCAGGCTGACCTGAATGGTGGGGAAATACTGCGCGCTGGTGCGGATCGTGGCGGGCACGCCGTTGACTGTGGCGGAGAAGGAGTCCGGCGTTACGACATTGTCGCCGCTGACGTTCGTGTAGTTCGCGCAGTAGCCCTTCGTGGTGTCGAACATCAGCTTGATGCTCACGAGATAGGTCGTGCCGGCGCGGAAGTAAAAGCCGTCGTCGGTCTCCACGTCGTCGCCGGACCACTCGGTGTACCAGACGTCGCAAATGCCGGCGGCGTAGAGGTCGAGGTCGCCGCTTTTGATGCTCTTGACGGTGACTTCGGTCTCCATCTCGTTGGGGTCGCCCGCTTTGGGCAGCTCGATCTCGATGTCGACGCTGCGAAGCCGCGTCTCCGCAGCGAATGCCGCGGCGGGCAGCAGCGCCAGCGCCATGCAGAGTGCGAGCAGCGCGCAGGCAAGTCTTTTCTTCATAATTTTACCTCCCGGTCAAGTGAGTTTGGGATGCCAGTCCGATTCTACCACATCCCCCCGCGCTTTTCAAGAAGGAACAGAAAAAAAGACGGCTGCGCCAAAGCGCAGCCGTCTGAGGATGTCAAAAAAAAGCCTCGCAGAGTTCGCGCCCGCAGGCGCGAATAAAGTTCAATCATTTTTCGGCAGGGCGTGTACCTGCCGAAAAATACTCTGCGCGGAGGGAACGTGCAAGCGCCCTGCCGAATGGCAGGGCGCTTGTGCGCTGAGCGGAGTGAA
>CAVCTM010000071.1:0-10409 GCA_963605115.1 Pseudobutyrivibrio sp.
GAAGAGAAAAATTATGACTTACAGTGCTGTCAACACGATCTGGGTGCTGCTTGGTGCGGCGCTGGTGTTTTTCATGCAGGCGGGCTTTTCCATGTGCGAGGCGGGCTTTACCCGCGCGAAGAACACGGGCAACATCCTGATGAAAAACCTGATGGACTTCTGCATCGGAACGCCCTGCTTCTGGCTGTTCGGCTTCGGCGTGATGTTCGGGACCGGAACGGCGCTTTTCGGGAAGATCGACCCGCTCATCATGGGCGATTACAGCGCCATTTTGCCGGAGGGCGTGCCGCTCTGGGCTTACGCCATCTTCCAGACCGTCTTCTGCGCCACGAGCGCGACGATCGTCTCCGGTGCGATGGCGGAGCGGACGAAGTTTTCCGCTTACTGCATCTATTCCGCGATCATCTCGCTCTTTATTTACCCCATCTCCGGCCACTGGATCTGGGGCGGCGGCTGGCTCGCGCAGCTCGGCTTCCATGACTTTGCCGGCTCCACCTGCGTCCACATGGTCGGCGGCATCTGCGCCCTCATCGGCGCGGCGATGCTGGGACCGCGCATCGGCAAGTATGACAAAAACGGAAAGCCCCGCGCCATTCTGGGTCACAACCTGACCGCCGCGGCGCTCGGCGTGTTCATCCTCTGGTTCTGCTGGTTCGGCTTCAACGGCGCGTCCACCGTCAGCATGGACTCCGACGCCGACCTCGTGAGCGCGGGTCTCGTGTTTTTCAACACGAACCTCGCCGCCGCGGTCGCCTGCGTCACGACGCTGATCTTCACATGGATCCGCTACAAAAAGCCGGACGTCTCCATGACCTATAACGCCGCGCTCGCTGGGCTTGTCGGCATCACCGCCGGCTGCGACGCGGTCTCGCCGCTCGGCGCGGCGATCATGGGCGTCGTGTTCGGCGTCGCCGTGGTGCTCTCGGTCGAGTTTTTCGACAAGGTCGCCCGCGTGGACGACCCCGTGGGCGCCGTCAGCGTCCACTGCGTCTGCGGCGCGCTCGGCACAATCCTGACCGGGCTTTTCGCCACCGGCGTCAGCACGGAGAAGGGACTTTTCTACGGCGGCGGGGCGCATTTCCTCGGCGTGCAGACCCTCGGCGTCGTCACTGTCGCGGCTTATACCGCCGTGCTCATCACGATCACGTTCTGGATCTTAAAGCACACCGTCGGTCTGCGCGTCAGCGCGGAGGACGAGATCATGGGGCTCGATATCTCCGAGCACGGGCTTCCGACGGCTTACGGCGGCATCGCCATGCTGCCGGAGGAGCTGCTCGACAGCGCGCCGACCGCCCCGGTGGAGGCAGCCGACGCCCCCGCCGCGCCGCGCCCGGCGCACCCGGAGGGCACGCCGAAGTTCACGAAGGTGGAGATCGTCTGCCGCGAGGAAAAGCTCTATCCGCTGAAAGCCGCGATGAGCGCCCTCGGCATTACGGGCATGACAGTGTCCCACGTAATGGGCTACGGCGCGCAGAAGGGCAGGAGCGAGCTCTACCGCGGCGTCGAGGTGGAGACAAACCTGCTGCCGAAGGTGCAGGTGGACATCGTGGTCAGCAAGGTCCCGGTCCGCAGCGTCATCGAAACGGCGAAAAAGGTGCTCTACACCGGACACATCGGCGACGGCAAGATCTTCGTCTACGACGTCGAGAACGTCGTCAAGGTCCGCACCGGCGAGGAGGGCTACGACGCGCTTCAGGATGTGGAATGACAGAATAAAATTATTGCTGCGAAGCGGCACACTTTAAAGCCTCCACTGTGCAAGGGGAGGTGGCGCGGCGAAGCCGCGACGGAGGGGTTGTAAGCTTATGAAACAGCCAAGCTTGGCGTTTCCTGCAGCTTGCAACCCTCCAGTCAGCCTTCGGCTGACAGCCTCCCTTACACAGGGAGGCCTTTAAAATGTGCGCTTTGCGCTGTGTTTTCTCAGGGAAAGGAGACGGTATGTGCTCTATCATGGGCTGCTGCGGCGTTGGGATGCCGCGGGAGCTGTTTTTAGAGGGCTTTGAAAAGACCCTCACGCGCGGACCGGACGCGAGCCGCGTTATCGACACCGGGCGGGGACTGCTGGCGTTCCACCGGCTCGCCATTATGGATCTCAGCGAAAGCGGCATGCAGCCGTTTGCGCGCGAGGGGAGCTATGTGGTCTGCAACGGCGAAATTTACGGCTTCGCCGCGCTGCGCGCGGAGCTGGAGGCAAAGGGCTATGCGTTCCAAAGCGAGTCCGACTGCGAGATCCTGCTGCCGCTCTGGTTCGAGCACGGCACGGAGATGTTCCGGATGCTCGACGCGGAGTTTGCCTGCGTGCTCTATGACGCGCGGACGGGGGAGTTCGTCGCGGCGCGGGACCCCATCGGCATCCGCCCGCTTTTTTACGGCGTCAGCCCCGCCGGGGACTTTGTTTTCGCGAGCGAGGCGAAAAATCTGGTCGGGCTTTGTGAAAAGGTCTGCCCCTTCCCGCCGGGGCATTACTGGAAAAATGGGGAATTTGTTTGTTACCGGGATATTGCAAAGGTCGAAAAGTTCTGCTATGATACCATAGATGAAGTGTGCGCCGGGATCCGCGAGCGGCTCATCGCCGGAGTGGAAAAGCGCCTCGTGGCGGACGCCAAGGTCGGCTTTCTGCTCTCCGGCGGGCTGGACAGCTCGCTCGTCTGCGCCGTCGCCGCGCGGCGGAGCGAAAAGCCCATCCGCACCTTTGCCATCGGCATGGACACCGACGCCATCGACCTCAAATATGCCCGCCGCGCCGCGGAATACCTCGGCAGCGAGCACACGGAGGTCCTCATCTCGCGCGAGGATGTGCTCAATGCCTTGGAGCCGGTCGTCGCCGCGCTCGGAACATGGGACATCACGACGATCCGTGCCTCCGTCGGCATGTATCTCGTCTGCCGCGCGATCCACGAGCGCACCGACATCCGCGTGCTGCTCACGGGCGAGATCTCCGACGAGCTTTTCGGCTATAAATACACGGACTTCGCCCCCTCCGCCGCGGAGCTCCAGCGCGAGAGCGAAAAGCGTGTGCGCGAATTATATATGTACGATGTGCTGCGCGCCGACCGCTGCATCGCGGTCAATTCGCTGGAAGCGCGCGTACCCTTCGGGGACCTCGATTTTGTGAGCTATGTCCTCGCGATCGACCCGGAGAAAAAGCGGAACCGTTACGGCAAGGGCAAATATCTGCTCCGCCGCGCCTTCGCGGAGGGCGGCTGGCTGCCGGACGAGATCCTCTGGCGCGAAAAGGCGGCGTTTTCCGACGCGGTGGGCCACTCGATGGTGGACGATCTGAAGGCGTTCGCCGCCGAAAAATATACCGATGCGGAATTTGATGCAAAGCGGGCGCAATATACTTATGCCGCGCCCTTCACGAAGGAGTCGCTGCTCTACCGGGAGCTTTTTGAGAAATACTACCCCGATCAGGCGGAGATGATCGCGGGCTACTGGATGCCGAACCCGGCGTGGCCCGGCTGCGCCGTGGACGATCCGTCCGCGCGCGTTCTCGCAAACTATGGAGACAGCGGAAAATAAAAGGAAAACCAGCAATCCGAACTTCATAATATGGAGGAGAAATAAAAAATGTCGAATTGTGCGATCGTAGGCATCAACTGGGGCGACGAGGGCAAGGGCCGCATGGTGGACCTGCTCACGGACCACTTCGACGTGGTCGTCCGCTATCAGGGCGGCGGCAACGCCGGCCATACCGTCGTGAACGAATTTGGAAAGTTCGCGCTGCACCTGCTGCCCTCCGGCATCTTCCGTCCGGGCGTCGTGAACATCCTCGGCAACGGCGTCGCGCTCGATCTGGAAAATCTCTGGAACGAGATGCAGACCGTGACCGAAAAGGGCGTTCCCATCACGCCGGAGAACCTGCGCATCAGCGAGCGCGCCTCGCTGCTGCTGCCGTGGCACCGCGAGCTCGACGCACTGGAGGAGGCGCGCCTTAAGGACAAGAAATACGGCTCCACCAAGCAGGGCATCGCGCCGTTTTACTCCGACAAGTATCAGAAAAAGACCATCCTCGCCGGCGAGCTTTTCTATCCTGAGCGCCTGAAGGAGCACCTTGCGGAGCTGCTGGAGTGGAAAAACCTCATTCTCACCCGCGTTTACGGCGCGGAGCCGTTCACGATGGACCAGATCCTCGGCTGGGTGACGGAATACGGCGAAAAGCTGAAGCCCTACATCCAGAACACCGCCGCCTTCCTGCGCAAGGCGCAGAGCAGGGGCAAGCGCATCCTCTTTGAAGCCCAGCTCGGCGCGCTGCGCGACCTCGACTGCGGCATTTATCCCTACACGACCTCGTCGAACTCCGTCGCCGCCTTCGCACCTGTCGGCTCCGGGCTCACGACCGCGAGGATCGATCAGGTCGTCGGCGTCGTGAAGGCTTACTCCACCTGCGTGGGCGAGGGTCCCTTCGTCTGCGAGTGGGCCGGCGACGAGGCGCAGGTCCTGCGCGACGCGGGCGACGAATACGGCGCCAAGACCGGCAGACCCCGCCGCGTCGGTCCCATCGACCTCGTGGCGACGCGCTACGGCGTCATCATGCAGGGCGCGACGGACATCGCCCTCACGAAGCTGGACGTTCTGAGCTATATGAAGAAGATCCCCGTCTGCGCCCACTATCTCGTAAACGGCGAGCAGACGGACGAATTCCCCTTCCCGGACGCGCTGGACGCGGCGAAGCCCGTGGTCGAGTATATGGACGGCTGGGAGTGCGACATTTCCGCGGTGCGGACATGGGCGGAGCTCCCGGAGAACGCCAAACGCTATATCGAGCGCATCGAGTCCGCCGTCGGCTGCCATATCACCTATGTCTCCGTCGGACCGGAGCGCGACGCTTATATCAAGAGAGGTTAACTGCTTATGTGTGGAATCGTTGGTTTTACCGGCCGTCAGGCCGCCGCGCCGCTGCTGCTCGAAGGGCTGAAGCGGCAGGAATACCGGGGCTATGACTCCGCGGGTATCGCGGTCATCGGTCCGGAGGGCATTACGCTGGAAAAGACCAGCGGCCGCATCGCAAATCTCATCGAGCGCACCGGCGACGGGCGCAGCATGCCCGGATCTGCCGGCATCGGACATACCCGCTGGGCGACCCATGGCGCGCCCACGGACGAAAACGCCCACCCCCACCTCAGCAACGACGGGCGCTTCGCCGTTGTGCATAACGGCATCATCGAAAATTTTGCAACGCTGCGCGAGGAGCTGATAGCCAAGGGCTACCGCTTCCTCAGCGAGACGGATACGGAGGTCGTGGTGCATCTCATCGAGATGTACTACCACGACCTCGGCGACCTTAAAACAGCCGTGCTGCGCACCACAGCACGGCTGGAAGGCTCTTATTCCCTCGGAATTCTCTGCACCGACAAGCCCGACACGCTCTTCGCCGTGCGCGAGCACAGCCCGCTCATTCTGGGCGTCGGCGCGGGGGAGATGTTCTTCGCCTCGGACGTTACGGCGCTCGTGTCCCACACGAAAAACGCCGTCTATCTGGACGACGGCGAGGTCGCGGAGCTGACGCCGGACTCCTTCCGCGTCTATGACTGCACGGGCCGCGAGGTGCATAAGACCGTCAGCCGCATCACATGGGACATCGAAGCCGCCGAGAAGGGCGGCTATGAGCATTTCATGCTCAAGGAGATCATGGAGCAGCCCCGCGCCGTCAAAGCGGCGCTCGCCCCGCGCATCCGCGACGGCGAGATCGTGCTCGACGACTTCGCGATGAGCGCCGAGGAGCTGCGGGATATCCACAAGATCGTCATCACCGCCTGCGGCTCGGCTTACTATGCCGGCTGCTCCGGCAAATACGCCATCGAGACGCTCTGCCGCATCCCCGTGCAGGTGGAGCTCGCGAGCGAGCTGCGCTATTCCGACCCGCTCATCGACGCCCACACCCTGCTCATCGTGCTCTCCCAGTCCGGCGAGACGGCGGACACCATCGCCGCCATGCGCGAGTGCGCCGCCCGCGGCGCGCGGACGCTCGCGATCGTGAACGTCGTCGGCAGCACCATCGCGCGGCAGGCGGACAATGTGCTCTATACATGGGCAGGTCCGGAGATCGCCGTCGCGACGACGAAGGGCTACACGACCCAGCTCGCCGTGCTCTATCTCTTTGCGCTCTATGCCGGGCGTAAGCTCGGACATGTGGACGACGCGCGCTGCGCCGCGCTGCTCGCGGACCTTACGTCCCTCCCGAAGAAGCTTCAGGAGGCGATCGACCTCAACCACGCCCTGCCGGAGACGGCGAAGGCGCTCGCCGGGGCGGGCTCCATCTTCTTCCTCGGCAGAAACACCGACTGGGCGGTCGCACTCGAAGGCGCGCTCAAGATGAAGGAGATCTCCTATATCCACGCGGAGGCTTACGCCGCGGGCGAGCTCAAGCACGGCACCATCGCCCTCATCGACGAGGGGACGCCCGTCGTTGCCCTCTGCTGCAACGAGCAGCTTCTCGACAAAACGCTCAGCAACGTCATCGAGGTCAAGGCGCGCGGCGCGCGCGTGCTTGCCGTGGCGTTCCAGGGCGACCGCCGCGTCGTCGCGCAGGCGGACGACACCATCTTTGTCCCGCGCGTGAGCACCATCTTCTCCGCGGCGCTCGCCGTCGTGCCGATGCAGCTGCTCGCCTATTACACCGCAAAGGAAAACGGCTGCGATATCGACAAGCCGAAAAACCTCGCCAAATCCGTCACGGTCGAGTGAGAGGACGGAGAAAAATGGCAAACGCTAACGATACTTACCAGTCCCCGCTCGCGAGCCGTTACGCCTCGGAGACGATGCTCCGCCTCTTTTCCCAGCGGACGCGCATCGAGACATGGCGCCGCCTCTGGACCGCGCTGGCGCGCGCGGAGAGCGCGCTCGGTCTTCCGATCACGCCGGAGCAGGTCGCGGAGCTGGAGGCGCATATCACCGACATCGACTTTGAAGCCGCCGCCGCGCGCGAGCGCGAGGTGCGCCACGATGTGATGGCGCATGTCTACGCCTACGGGCTCGCCGCCCCCGGTGCGGCGGGGATCATCCACCTCGGCGCGACGAGCTGCTACGTGACCGACAACGCGGATCTCATCCTTTACCGCGAGGGGCTGCGCTATCTCCGCGGGGAGCTGCTGAAGGCGCTCGCCGCGCTCGCGGATTTCGCCGCGCGCTGGAAATCGACGCCGACGCTCGGCTACACGCATTACCAGCCCGCCCAGCCCGTCACGGTCGGCAAGCGCGCGACGCTCTGGATGCAGGACCTGCGCAGCGACTTGGAGGAGCTCGATTTTGTGCTGGACACGCTCCGCTTCCTCGGCTGCCGCGGCACGACGGGAACGGAGGCGAGCTTCCTCGACCTCTTCGCCGGGGACAGCGCGAAGATCGACGAGATGAACCGCCGCATCGCCGCGGAGTTCGGCTTCGCCCGCTGCTACGACGTCTGCGGTCAGACCTATCCGCGCAAGACGGACAGCCGCATTTTAAGCTGCCTCTCCGCCATCGCACAGAGCGCTTACCGCTTCGCATCGGACATCCGCCTGCTCCAGCATGACCGCCAGATCGACGAGCCCTTTGAGGAGCACCAGATCGGCTCGTCCGCCATGGCATATAAGCGCAACCCCATGCGCTGCGAGCGCATCTGCTCGCTCGCGCGCTACCTGATGGCGGACGCCCAGAACGCCGCCATGACCGCGTCGAGCCAGTGGCTCGAACGCACGCTGGACGATTCGGCGAACCGCCGCATCGCGCTGCCGGAGGCGTTCCTCTGTGCCGATGCGGTGCTCCGGCTGGTCCAGAACGTCGCCGGCGGGCTGCGCGTCAACGAGCGCGTCGTCGCGCGCGCCGTGGAGGATTATCTGCCCTTCCTCGCCACCGAGAACATCATGATGGAGGGCGTAAAGCGCGGGGGAGACCGCCAGAAGCTCCATGAGATCATCCGCCGCTGCTCCATGGAGGCGACCGCCCGGATGAAGCAGGGCGAGCGCTGCGATCTTGTCGAGCGGCTCGCCGCGGAGCCGGAGCTCGGACTCACGGAGGCGGAGCTTCGCGAAACGCTCCGCCCGGAAAATTATACCGGTCGCTGCGCCGCACAGGTGGACGCTTTTCTGGCATCGCTGCGCCCGCTGCTCGCGGGCGTGGAGCGCGCGGAGACCGAGATCACCGTCTGAACTTTTTTCACCGAGAGGGAGAACGATATACTATGGAAAAAATTCTTGTGCTGGACTTCGGCGGGCAGTATAACCAGCTCATCGCCCGCCGCGTCCGCGAGCAGCACGTCTTCGCGGAGGTCCGCGGCTACGACAAGATCACGCTGGATGCCATTCGCGCCGAGGGCTACGCCGGCATCATCTTCACCGGCGGGCCCAACAGCGTTTATGACGAGACCTCGCCCCATTTCGACCCCGCCATTCTGGACCTCGGCGTGCCGGTGCTCGGCATCTGCTACGGCCACCAGCTGATGGCGTGGATGGCGGGCGGGGAGATCTGCTCCGCCGGGAGCATCAGCGAATACGGCAAGGTCACGCTGGAAAAAACCGCGGACAGCCCACTCCTGCGCGACATTCCGGCGGAGAGCGTCTGCTGGATGAGCCACACGGACTATGTGCGCACGGTCCCGGCGGGCTTCGCCGTCATCGCAAAGACCGCAAGCTGTCCCTGCGCCGCGATGGAAAACGCCGCGCGCCGGCTCTACGGCGTGCAGTTCCACCCCGAAGTGACCCACACGGAGTTCGGCGGGCGGCTGCTGCATAACTTTTTGTTCGAGATCTGCCGCTGCCGCGGCGGATGGACCATGGAGAGCTACTGCAAGACCGCAGCCGCCGCGCTGCGCGAGCAGATCGGGGACGGCAGGGTCCTCCTCGCGCTGAGCGGCGGCGTGGACTCCTCCGTCTGCGCCGCGTTGCTCGCCGAGGCGGTCGGCAGCCAGCTCACCTGCGTGTTCGTCGACCACGGTCTGATGCGTAAAAACGAGGGCGACGAGGTCGAGGCGGCGTTCTCCCGCTGGAATATCCGCTTCATCCGCGTGAACGCGGCGGAGCGCTTTTTGGGCAAACTCGCCGGCGTCACGGAGCCGGAGCGCAAGCGCAAGATCATCGGCGAGGAGTTCATCCGCGTGTTTGAGGCGGAGAGCAAAAAGCTCGGACGGGTCGATTATCTCGCGCAGGGCACCATTTACCCGGACGTCATCGAATCCGGACTCGGCGCGAGCGCCGTCATCAAGAGCCACCACAATGTCGGCGGTCTGCCGGACTATGTGGACTTCAAGGAGATCGTGGAGCCGCTGCGCCTGCTCTTCAAGGACGAGGTGCGGCAGCTCGGCCGCGAGCTCGGACTGCCGGACTATCTCGTGATGCGCCAGCCCTTCCCCGGTCCCGGTCTCGCCATCCGCATTCTGGGCGAGATCACGCCCGAAAAGCTGGACATTCTGCGCGAGACGGACGCCATTTTCCGCGAGGAGATGGCGAAGGGCGGGCAGGACCGCGTTGCGAGCCAGTATTTCGCCGTGCTCACGAACGGCCGCAGCGTCGGCGTCATGGGCGACGCGCGCACCTACGGCTACACCGTCGCGCTCCGCGCCGTCACGACGGACGATTTTATGACCGCAGACTGGGCGAGACTGCCCTACGAGGTCCTGGAGCGCGCCAGCTCCCGCATCACAAACGAAGTCCGCGCCGTAAGCCGCGTCGTCTACGACGTAACAAGCAAGCCCCCCGCCACCGTGGAGTGGGAGTGACCCGCCTATGCTGTGCGTGATCGCGAAGCTGGATGCCGGGGCTGCGGAGCGGCTGCGGAGGCTTCAGCGTGCCGCGGCTTCCTTCGGGCTGCGTCCCGCGCCGGTGTATGGGCATATCACGCTTGCGGCGTACACACCGGAGGACGATGCGGGATTTGCCGCGGGGTGCAGGGAGCTGCTGCGGGATGCACGCCCCTTTTCCATCCGCGTGGAAAAAGTCGAGGTCTTGCAGGCAACGTCCATCATCGCGGCGCTGCCGGAAAAAAGCGGGGCGCTGCTGAGCCTGCACGACGAGATCGCGGCGCGGTACGGTCCGTTTCTGGACCCATGGACGCGCGGCGGCGACTGGCTCCCGCATATCACGCTGCTCTATCATCCGCAGGCGGAGCTGCCGCGGGTCTGCCGGGCGATGCGGGAGGTGTTCTCCCCGTTCACGGCGGCGGTCACGGGGATCGAGTTTTCAAAGGTCACGGAAACGGGCTATGAGATCATCGACCAAATCGAGCTGTAACGGAGGAGGTACCATCGGTTGACAAGAGCACACACGGTTTTGGCGATCCCGGCGGCGCCCATGCTGCGTCATCAGCCTTGGAAATACACAAAGTATTCCCTGCGGCTGATTCCTTGCCTGAGCACCGCCGGGAACGCCAAAACTGCTGCGCACCTGTCAGCGCTGGATTTTCGCGTGATTTTCGGCTTTTGAGGCGCAGGCGGGCTG